>SLPW01000164.1 GCA_007131755.1 Myxococcales bacterium
AGGGGCCCCCATTTCTCCATCGCACCGTACAACTCCTGCAATTTCTCCAATGCGATTTCGCTCTCCGCCGAGATCTCCACAGACTGCTGGTAGGCCGCGATGGCGGACTCCATATCGCCGATGTGAAATTCGTAGATCTGGGCTACCGCCGCCAGAATCAGCCCCTGTCTGTCCACATCGTCCGTCTGTCCCAGGGCTCGAAGATAGATGGGAATAACCCTCTGCCAGGCGTCGAGAT
Source organism: Myxococcales bacterium (assembly GCA_007131755.1). Lineage (GTDB taxonomy): Bacteria > Myxococcota_A > Bradymonadia > Bradymonadales > Bradymonadaceae > SLJM01. The sequence goes on from SLPW01000164.1 coordinate 239, forward strand.
CGTCGGCCAACACCTCGATGAGCTCTTCGATCTCCTCATTGGTCGGGTCCAGGCAGAAGGCCCTGGCAAGAGTGGTCAGGGCGTGAACGCGCTCGATGGTGTCCTGGGTAGACCGCAACAGCAATTGGGCCTTCTCCACCAGGATCTCCACCTGCTCCGACCTGTCCTCGGTAAGCTCCACTTGCTCGTCGAGCAGATCGTCGATTCGGCGCCAGGCTCGCGTATCATCATAGGCCTCCAGCAGAATCTCCACGAGTTGGCGCTGCAACAGCTGGCGGTCGCCCTGGCCGTCCAATTCGCGACGCATCCCCTCCAGGGCGCGTATGGCGTCTGAATCGTGAGGCCGTGCATCCAATACCTGCCGGTACAGATCCACCGCCTCGTCAGGACTATCCAACTCCTTGCGCAACAGGTCTGCAAGGGCCATCCGATTGCGAATCGCCACCGCCGAATCAGGCGCTGCAGCGGCGATGCGCTGACGATAAATATCGGCCAGATCGTACCACCGCTCCACGGTGGCCAAGATACGCTCCATCGCCGATCGATACTCTTCATCCCCCGGAGCGATCTCCAGAAGCCGCGCGTATACGTCGACTGTGGCGTCCACATCGTCGAGGACGTCCTCGTACAGAGCTGCCAACTTTTCGTACCACTGAAGGGTCTCTTCCTCGTCTGCCGAAAACTCGGCCCGATCGCGGTAAAAGTCGGCCAGGTCCAGCCAGGCACCCTCGCGCTCCAGAAGGCGCTCTACCTCGTCTGCTGCGCTGGCGCTGTCGGGACACAATTGCAGCGCCTTCTGGGCCAGATCCCTTCCCTGCGCCACGTCTTCCAGGTGATCGGCGTAGATATGATCGAGGTCGACCACCAACTCGGCACGCAATTCATCGTTGAGCTCCAGCTTCTTCTCCAGAACCAGCTCATAGACGGAGGCCAGACTCTGCCACGCCCCGGCTCGACGGGTCAGATTCCACAACCGGTCCCGCGCTGCTTTGTCGCTGGGGTGATCGGAGAACAAGTCTGCGGCGGCGATCCACGCTCCCTTCGGATCGTCGACGCTATTCTCCAGCAAATCCAAAATCTCTCGCAACCAATCGGCCCGTTCGTCCGGATCGTCCGAGGCGTCGGCTCGCGATTGGAGCATTCGCACCAGCCCCGCGTCGTCGTTTCGGCTCCTATATACGGGCTCCAAGAAAGTGGCCACCTCGGCCCGATACCCGGGTTGCTCCTCGAAGATTTGCTCCAGCGCGTCGATGGCCTGTTCATGCTCGGCGTCGATCTCCAGGGCTCGGCCGTACAACTCCAGAGCCCGTTCCACCTGTTCCAGCGGCCCACGATAAAGGTCTGCCAGGGCGAGCTCCGACTCCAGCCGCTCCGAAGGAAGGGGCGTCGCCTCAGCTCGACCCTCGTAATAACGCGCCAGATCCTCCCAACGCTGTTGCTCGGTGAGCAATCGCTCCATCTCCGCGTTTGCTTCCCCGTGGCGCTCCTCGGCGGCCAATACCCGACGCAGAGTCTCCACGGCAGCGAAGCCGTCTTCGAGCTTCTCCTCCTGGAGCTCGGCGATGGCCATCAATAGCTCCGTGGCTGCCTGTTCGTCGTCGGCCACCACTACTGCGTAGCGCTCCTCGAGCAGCTCGACCAGATCATGGAAGCGCTCGCCAACTTCCAAGAGCTCCGCCAACGTCTCGAATGCCTCGTCGTTATTCGGCTCCTGCCTCAGCACCTGTCGCAGGTGGGACTCCGCCTCCAGCGGCTCTCCCAACATCTGATCCCACAACCCTGCCAACATCAGGTGGAGTTCGCGCAATAGGTCCGGCTCCACCACCGATTCCAGGGCATCTTCGATGAGCTCCACCAACAACTGCCAGGATTCAGTCTTGGTACCCAGATCGATGAGAGCGCTGCGGTAATGGTCTTCGTCGACCGACCTCTTCCAGGCCCGCGCAAAGGCCTGCATCGCCTCGTCAGTACGCTCCAGGCGATCGCGCAGGATCTGCCCCCGTTGATAATCAAATTCCGCACGTTGGACGGGATCCATGGCCTGATCACATCTACGATCGCACAGTTCGGCCAAGTCCTCCCAACGCTCCTGGCTGCGGTAGATCTCCACCAGGTCGCCGGCCACCTCCTCCAGCCAGCTATCCTGGGTGGCCAATTCCTCCAGAGCCCGCACGGCGTCTTCCTGATCGCTGTCTCGTTCCAGAATCCGACGATATAGCGAAAGCGCCTCTTCTACTTCGTACAGCTCTTCAGCGAGCACCTCGGCGAGCCTCAACTCCAGGCGAAGCCTCTCCTCCGGGTCGAGTCCGGCCGGATGGTCCAGCCTTCGCCTGACGATTTCCGCCCACTCCGACCACTGCATCTCCGCTTCGAGAAGCCGTTCCAGGACCTCCAGGGCCTTTCGATGCTCTGCGTCCTCCTCCAGAATCCGCCGATAGACATCGATGGCCTGATTGACGTCACCCAGCTCCTCCTCGGCGAGAGTCGCCCAACTCTCGAGCACCTGCACCCGTGGTGTGGTCCCGTCGATGAGATCCACTTTGCGGCGCCAGAGATCGACCAGGTCGAAATGTCGATCCTCATTCTCGTACAGCCGCTCCAGGGCCTCGATTGCCTTCAGGTCCTCGGGAGCCATCTCCAGAATCTGGCGATGGGCGTCGATGGCGTCCACCGGACGATCCAGCACATGCTCCTGTAGCGTAGCGGCCCGGCGTAACAGCTCAATCCGTTCGTCCGGATCGGCAAACCGAGCCTGCTCCACCAGGTTGTCGCATAACCTCTCCGACTCCCCGGTCTGCTCGAAGAGCCGCTCCAACTTCTCCAGGATCTCTCGATCCCCCTCGTCGATCTCCAGAACCCGTTCGTAATAATCAATGGCCCTTTTGGCGTCATCGAGGCGTCGGCTGGCAATCTGAGCAAGGCGCCGCCAGATTTCACCGGCCACGAAGGTATCCGCACGTCCCGCTGCTTCTTCCAGGGTGTCCAACGCCTCTTCCAGAAGCTCCAATCCACTGGCGATCTCCAACAGCTTTTTTCGTCGCCTCTCGTCGTCGGGCTGAAGCACCACACCTTGTTTCAACGCTTCCAGCGCACCCCTGGGATCGGATAGCCGCTTCTGACGAAGCTCCACCATCTCGTCGAGGATTTCGACCTGCTCGAATTCCCCGGACGCAGCCTTCAGACGAACCTGAAGCATCTCGTCGAGGCGATCGTAATCACTGCGCATCCGGTAGATTGGCTCCAACGTCCGCACCAGATCCAGATGCAGGTCTACTCTCCCCTCGTCTTTCGCAAGACTTTGCTCAACGCCGTGGGCGAACTCCACAATCTCGTCGTCGCCAGGATCATCTTCCAGCAATCCCCGAAGAATCTCCACTGCCCCCAGGGTGTCTTCCAATTGCTCAAAGCGCAGAACAGCCAGCTCCGTCGAGAACTCTCGCCGCTTCTCCGGCTCCAATGTCTGTGCAGACTGCTCGCTCAACAATTCGTCCAGATCATGCCAGCGCTCCTGGCCTCGCAGGAGGGTCCGCAGCATCGAGACCGCTCCTTCGTGCTCCGGCGCAATTACCAAGATCTTGCGACTGACCTCCGTCGCTTCCTCAGGCTCATCGAGTTCGCCGAACAGAATCTGTGCGCCCTCGACCAGCAATGCGATCCGATCCTCGTCGATGTCGACAAGCTCTGCCCGGGCCAACAGCGCGTCCACCAGTTCGCGGCGATTGTCCAGGTGGCGATGCAATCTCTCCAACGCCTCCAACACGGGAAGATCGAAGGGGTCGAAGTCGTGGAGCTTCTCCCAGGCTTCGAGGGCCTCTTCCTTTTTCTGGAGTTGATGTTCTCGAATCGCCGCAAGGTGTCGCAACAAGTCATAGCGCGTCGGCGACTCGTGCCCTTCCAGGGGGCTCTCCTCGGTGAACATCTCTTCGATGATCTCCCACTTGTTGAGCTTTGCCCCTAATTGCTCGAATCGAAGCCAGATATCGTCTCGCTCCGGGTCGATCTCGAATTGACGCCGGGCGTGCTCGAAAGCCTCACCGATCTGCTCCAGATCCTCGGCATAGATCGGGATCAATTCGTCGAGAATCTCTTGTTCTTCGTAGGGATCGTCACTGACGCGAAGCCTCGCCTCCAGGGCCTCGGCCAGTGGCCCCGGCTGCTGCAGGTCCCGAAAGATGGGCTCCAAAAGCAGCGCCGCCTCACGGGCCAGGCTGTCCTCGGCCAGAAGTCCCCGCACCGCCTCCAGGGCCTCCTGATGCTCCGGATTTTCGCCAAGAATCTCCCCGTAGTACTGCAGCGCCTCATAGCGATCGTCCAGGTGATGGCGGTAGACGTCGGCCAATTCCAACTTCGCGGCCCACTGCTCCTCCGGCGACTCGTAGGCCGCCAGCGGAATTTCCCGCAGCAGGTAGTCCATAACGTCCATCCAGCTCTCGTCGAGACGATGGAGTTCCTTCTTACCCCGGATCGCCCCCAGGTGATCCGATTGGAGGTCGAGGATGCGTGAATAGGTCTGTCGCGCTGCTTCCGGCTCATCGAGGTGTCGGCGCTGCACGTCGGCGATCTTTGCCAATTGATCGACCAGATCCACGTCGGCAGCCCCGCTCTGGCGCAGCAGATCGATCTGTGTCTCCAAAACTTCGATGCGATCCTCGGCCCGCTCCACCGCTTCGTACAGTTCGTCCAGGACCTCCAGAAATTCGAAATCCTCCGGATGGCGTTCGCGAAGTTCCTCGTAATGCTCGATGGCAGCGTCGAAATCCTCCAGATCTCGCCACTGAATTTGCCCACAGCGCGCCCACAACGCCTCGCGAAGAGCCTCGTCCTCGCTTTCTGCGGCCACCAACCGTAACTGGTCCACCACCAAATCCAGCATCTGAGTTGCCCGCCCCAACTCCTCGGCCCGATCCAGAGCAGCCTCGCGCTGCGGCTGCAATTCGAACGCCTTCAACGCCCAGCTCAGTGCCGTGTCCGCCTCAGATCGCTCTTCCTCCAATTCGGCGATGGCCAACATCTGATCGTAGGCCGCCTCGTCGTCTTGTTCTCCATCGAGCAAGACCCGACGGGTCTCGATCTCCTTCTCGACCTCGCCGGTGCGCCCGTACCAGTCGAGCAACTCGCGATATACCGGCTCTGGGTCCTCCACCACCTCTCGCAAGTCTTCGAGCGCCGCTACGACCCGCTGTGGATCCTCCAACATCTCCGTGGCGATGCGCACCCTGCGCCGGTGTAGCCCCTCGGCACCGTCGTCCTCTGTTTCGGCAATCGAGGCAAATCGATCGAAGGCTTCGTCGGCCCGCCCTGCCCTGGCGTACAACTCCTCTAGAGCGTCGTCGTCTCGACGACCGACGTAGATTGTCGCCAGTGCCTCGAATCCCTCTTCGTGCTCCGGAGCGGCCGCCAGCACTCCTTTCCACAAGCGCTCCGCCTCCTGATCGTCCTCCAACTTCTCACCGCAGATGGCGGCCGCATTGGCCAACAATTCCACCCCTTCATCGCCATCGACCTTTTCGCTCTTATTCTCCAGGGCTTCGACGACCCCCGCCCAGTCCTCCAGGCTTCGTCGCACCTCGACGAGCTCATCGGCCAACTCCAGATCGTCGACGCGCAACTTCAATAGCGCCGTCAACACTCGCTCCTCACGCTCTTCGTCTTTGAGGCGCTCACGGGCTAGTTGCAATAATTCCCCGAGCTCTTCCTCTTGTCCCGCATCGGCCAGTAATTTCGACTCCTGCAGTCGCAGATCGAAGAGTGAGCTGAAGTCACGGCGCTTCTCGTAGACCTCGCGCAACCGGTCGCGAACTCCCACCTCCTCGGGAGCGATCTCGACGATCCGTTCCAGATAGGGCAGGGCCTGAGTCTGGTTATTCATACGATTTTCCCAGATCTCGGCCACCTCCTGCAGATAGCTGACCGCCGTGCCCACATCACCGCGCTCCGCAGCTCGATCGGCCGCCGACGCCAGCAACTCGGCCAGATCATTAAACCTGCGCTTTGACTCATAGAGATCACGAAGCTCAACGAAGGCCGTGGGATGGGTGGGATCGAGCTCCAAGATCTCGCCCATGATGGCCATCACCATGGTGTCCACGTTGAGATGAGTTCGGTAGATATGGGCGATCTCCTCGAGCAGACCGATGCGCTCCTGCACCGCCGCCTCGCCCTCTTCCTCCAGCCTCCGACTCTCCTGCTTCAGAAGCTCCACGAGAGCGTTCCATTTTTCGTTGTCTTCGTAGAGCTGGCGCAGCCTTCGCTGAGCGCTTTCGTCTTCGGGATGGCGCTCCAAAAAACTTCTCCAGACGTCGATCGCCTTTTGCGGACTCTGAAGCTCAAACTCGGCGATCTCCGACAGCCGTTCTACGACCAGTCGATATTCCTCGCGATCCGTGATGTGCTCGCGCCGCCCCGCCAATAGGTTGTATAGCTTTCGCCAATCTCCCTTCTGTTCGTAATAGGCCTCATAGAATTTGAAGACGTCTTCGTGATTCGGATCGTCGAGCTTGAGCCGCTTGAAATAGTATTCCGCCTTGTCGTCGTCTCCCAGTTGAAGCCAGTACAGATTGGCGAGCTCCGTCTTGAGCTCCCACTCACCCTCTTTTTTCCGGAAATAATTGACCGATCCTTCCAGCACCTGGACGAGCCCCAGGGCATCTCCCTTCTCCAACATCTCGGCCCGCACCGCTTTGAGGGCAGCTAAGTTGGTCCGATCCGTGTCCAGCGTCTCCAACGCCTCCTTCATCCCTCCATCGAAGTCTTCGATACCCGCATAAAAGGCATCTACTCGCGAGCCCTCTTGCTCAGGCACCTCTTCTCGGTCATCGTCGGCTTCGTCGACCACCTGCACTGCCACATCACTGTCAGCCGGCAGAGCCACGCCCTGTTCCCCATTGACACCTACCTCCTGGTCGTTGTCGCCATCACCTATCTCTTTTCTCAATTCATCGACGATGAGCTGGGCCGTCTCGTTATCCGGAGCAACCTCCAGGGCACGCCGCGCCAGGCGCAACGCCTCCGGCACACTTCCCCCGTAGCGATCGTATTCGAGCTGAGCGGCCTCGATGAACGCCGCCGCGGCGTCTTTCGTCTCCCCCTCGTTGATCGCCTCCTCGGCCCGCGACAGGGAGTGGCGAATGCCTTGCTCCACAGTCGTCTCTTCCATATACAACCCCAGAAGTTGATCCACGAAGGGATCTTCACTTCCCTCGTCGACCACCTTCTCCAGCGCCGCCGTTGCCGCTTCGAAATCTTCCAGATGCTCGCCGGCGACCTGCGCCATGTCCATCAGCACTGCACATCGACCTTCCGCTGTGGGCTCAGCCTGCATCTCGATCTCGCAGATCTCGAGCACGACCTCCCATTCTCCTCGGCGCCGGTGCAACTCCCTCGCCCGCCTCAGTGGAGTCGTATCGTGAGGATGAGCGTCGAAGGCCGCCCGATAGGCCTCCATCCCCTCTTCACTGGAATCCAGGCGATTGACATATAGGTCGCCCGCCGCCACCCAGGCCTTGCTCTGCTCCGGACCGCCCTCCAATTGATCGGCATATTCGATGAGACGTTCCACCAGAGCCTCGAAGTCGACCGTCGCCGACGACTTCTGATTCAACTCCTCGTATAACGTCACCACCGACTTCCAGTCTCCCTCAGACCACAACTGATCTTCCAGCCGGGCAAAGAGCTCTTCGTCTTCGGGATTATCTGCCAGTTCCTGCTCGAGCGCGCTGAGTTGTTCGGTCATCGAAGAAAACCCGTAGTATTTGGCGAACTTCGGGGGGCTTTGCCCCTGCCGAGTTCGTGCTCTCAGGATGATTTGAATGCCATACCATGTGTCGTCGTGGGCGAATGTAGCAATAAAGGCCACGAGGCGGCAAGTTACAGGGTGTTCCTTTCTGAATGCCGGCAACTTGACCGTCGAAATTGCGCCGTGATACTTCGCGTTACCAGTCAACGGGCTTCGTCTTCACGGCGCCCCGGGCCGGCTTTTTCGAGAACTTCGGCCCTGGTTTCAGCCCCCGCTCACACCACCTCTGCACCACCGGAGTGATTTATGTCCGTACGCGTCCGCTTCGCCCCCTCCAATACGGGTCACCTTCATATGGGCAGTGTTCGCACGGCGCTGTTCAACTACCTCTTCGCTCGCAACCAGGGCGGCGAGTTCATCCTCCGCATCGAGGACACCGACCGGGAGCGTAGCCGCGACGAATATACCGAATCCATCATCGAGGCCATGCAATGGCTGGACATGGAGCCCGATGAGGGCCCCATCCTCCAATCGGAGCGATTCGATCTCTATGACGAAAAGGTCGAATCCTTGCTCCAAAGTGGGCACGCCTATCGCTGCTATTGCACCCCCGAGGAGTTGGAGGCACAGCGCGAGCAGGCGCTGGCCGAGGGGCGAAAACCCAAATACTCCGGCAAATGCCGTGACCTCGACGACACCCCGGATGACGAGGCACACACGGTGCGCATCAAGATGCCCACCGAGGGAAGCATCACCATCGACGACCTGGTCCAGGGCGAGGTCACCGTCAGCGTCGAGGAACTCGACGACTTCATCATCCGCCGCACCGACGGTGTCCCCACCTATAATTTCGTGGTCGTCGTCGACGACTCCGATATGGATATTACCCACGTTATTCGCGGCGACGACCACCTCAACAACACCTTTCGCCAGATCCCGGTCTACCGCGCCCTGGGAGTCGAACCCCCAACCTTCGCTCATCTGCCCCTTCTGGCTGGACTGAGCAAGCGCAAGGGCTCGGCCGGGGTCCAGCACTATCGCGACCGAGGCTATCTGCCCGAGGCTCTGATCAACTATCTGAGCCGCCTCGGCTGGTCCCATGGAGACCAGGAGCTCTTCTCTCGCGAAGAACTCGTCGAGTATTTCGGCTTCGACTCCGTCGGCAAGAGCCCCTCGAACTTCGATGAGGACAAACTCAACTGGGTCAACTCGGAGTGGATGAAGCGCCTCGATCCCTCGGACCTGGCCAGGCGGTGGGTTCCCTTTCTCGAGGACAAGGGATTCGACGTCGAATTCGATGAGCGACTCGCCGAGATCGCCGAGATGATGCGCGACCGGGCTCAGACGCTGGTGGAGATGGCTGACGTCAGCGCCTATTTCTTCTCCGACGACTTCGAATACGACGACAGCGCCGTCGAAAAGTGGATGGATCCCGACCACCGCCCTGCTCTCGAGGCCCTCATCGAGGGACTGGAAGCATTAGAGGAGTGGAGTGGTGACGCCATCGGTTCGCTATACCGCAGCGTCGGAAAGGAGCACGGGCTGGGACTTGCGAAGCTGGCTCAACCGACACGGATCTCCCTGACCGGATCCACCACCAGTCCCTCCGTATTCGACCTGGTCGCCGCCTTTGACCGAGATGAGGCAACCAGCCGGCTTCGACGAGGGCTTCAACTGCTCGATGAGTGAACGCCGCGAGACACGATTGGAGACGCCCCATGAGCTCTCATACCCAATCCTTCTCCGATCGCGTCTACTGGCTGGTCTGTCAGGTACCGCGAGGGGCTGTGGCCACCTACGGACAGATCGCCACCTACGCCGGAAGCCCACGGGCGGCTCGAGCCGTCGGAAACCTCATGCGCCTTTCCCTGCACAACGAGCGCGAAGTCCCCTGGCATCGAATCATCAACGCCCGGGGCGCCATTTCGTCGAAAGGCGATACGGCGCGTGCAGAACTGCAGCGCCGACTTCTCGAGGACGAGGGGATCGATTTCGATGAGGCCGGATGTTGCGAACTCGAGCGGCTGCGCTGGCAGCCCCGGGAGGTCTTCTGGGATGAGTAGTGATCCGGAAGTATTGACCATCGAACGCAACACCATCTTCGTGCTCACCGCATTATTGCTGATGGCCATCGTCAGCATCTCCTTTTATAACCTGGACCGACATCCCGCCTTTCCCGCCGCCTCAGACCAGGCCGTCGACGCTATCGACGCCACCGGATCCCCCGTGATCCTGGCCGACGATCCGGTCTCGCTGGCCGCCCTCGAAGCTCGCCAGTCCGAGCTGCGCGCCGCCGTCCGACCCGTGAGTTCCTGGCCCGCACAGGCGCCGCTTTTCACCTTCGGTCCCGTCCCGGCCATCTATACCGACTATTTCGAGACCACTTATGACGAATCGGTCTGGACCCTCTGGCATCCCCTGGATATGGAACCCCTGCCCGTCTTTGATACAGCTTCGGTAGAGTTGATCGACGCACAGGGAGATAGCCAGATGTGTCCCCGCGACGCCGACGGAGCTCACCAGTGCGGCGACGCCAGTTGGACTCGGATTCAACGGCGCACTCTCACCATTAGTGGGGAGCGCGAGCGCTGTATCTGGGTCCACCCCATTCAGGACAAGACGTTGCGCATTCGCTTTTCAGATGTCCCCGCCGTCGACGCCACCGGCAAGAGGCTTCGCCTCGAGACGGGCCTCAGCGACTCCGCCGTCGGCACCGGCGTACCCGTCGACTTCCGCGTGCGCGTCGATACTCGCTCCGTCTCCCACCGTCACGCCGACCGCCGAGGCTGGCAGTCCGTCCTCTTGCCGACCCTCACCGAGCCGTCGGACCTGGTGATCGACGTCTCTTCATCTGACGTCGGGCGCCGTCATATTTGCTTTCGATTTGATCTGCGATGAAGACACTCCAGTCCATATTCAAGGGACGACTGGCTCCCTATTTTGCCGGGGTGATCTCCGTCTTCTATTTTCTGGCCATCGGCTTTCGGGGATTCAGTGAATCCTCTCTTCAGTGGTTGAGCCGTTCCGCTGAGATGGGCGAACAACTTCGCGACAGCCCCCGAAATATTTCCGAGTGGTCTCCAGAAACTCACGGCCTCGCCGACGTCTTCGCCGCCATTGTCTACGCCTACGTGCCAGGCATCGCAGAGTGGGTCCTCTTCGGACTGTGCGTCCTCTTTGGAGCGCTGGCCACAGGGCTCGTCTTTTCCCTGACGCAGCGCCTCGCCGGTGCCATCGGCGGCTGGATGGCGCTATTCTTTTTGTTGTCCACCGCTCCCTGGATGGGGCTATTTACTCGTGTCGACCCCACCTTCCTGCTCGTCCCTGTGATGCTCGGGTTCTTCCTCGCCTGGTACGCCCCCACCCTGTCGTGGTGGAAGCGCTCGCTATGGTGTACTCCCCTGCTGGCCACGGGGGTGTTGTTGTGGCCCGGTTTTGCGATCATCGCCGGACTTGTCCTGATCGTGGAACTCCTCTGCGCTCCTCACCGCACAGAAGCTGAATCTCAGGGCCTCGTCGACGGACCCACCATCACGGTGGACCGTCTCCTCATACCTCTGGGCGGCCTGCTATTGTTGCTGCTCTACCCACTCTTCTGGTCGGAGCCCCTGGACGGCCTCATCCAGTACTTCCTCGGCGCTCTGGAGCAACCGGCTGCGGAGTTCGTCTTCCGAGGCGACGCCTATCCCCCGGCCCGCCCTCCGCTATACACCGGCGCGGCGTGGATCTTCGAGCAACTTCCCCTTGCCGTCGTCTTCGCCTTCACCTGCGGCATCCTGTGGTGCTTCGTCGACCTCCGCGCCCCCAACCGGCGCCTGGCCATCGCCTGCGCCGTCGTCGCCGCCGCCCTGCTGACCTTCCCGGTCCTCTTTCGAAGCCCTCGCCCCCTGGGCGCCGAATACGGCGTTCTCTTCATGGCAACCGGCCTTCCCGTGGCGGTCTTGCTCTTATGCCGCTTCTTCTCCCACGCCCTCGGACAGGGCGCCCCATCCAAAACGGTACGCCGCGTCGCCATCGTCACTTTCTTGCTCGCCGGCACCAGTATCCTCATCGAAACTCCCCGGGCCGTCGAATCTCCCGAAAGCTTCCGAAGCCCCATGACGGCCCGCCTCGTCGGCTGGAGCGCCTCCGGCGACATGCCCATGCGTGAGGACATCCTTCCCCTGGCACTGCTCGACTCCATCGACGACCCCGCAGAGACGACCTATTTATACTCCGCCGGCTGGGAGGAATACCTGGAGCGCTATCGCAAAATGCGCCTTTTGCGCGGCATCGAAACCACACCGGACCCCGAACGAGCCGACGTCGCCATCCGCCGCGTCCCCCCCGTGGCCGCCGGCCGCTTCAGCGTTTACACCGCCCCCCACATCCCACCGCTGGAGGATTCCAGCACCGAGGTGGTCCCAGATATTCACAGGCCCCTCTTCCTCATCGACCGCCGGGCCGAATGACCCCTTAACTTCCGAAGAGTCGGGAATCCAATTCGAACTCCCTCACCTCCCCGATCTCCACCTTATCGAAATCGGGATGCTCCGGATTGACGAGAATATTTCGCTCCTCCAGAATCACCACCGACGGCACAATACGCGCCACAGAATCGCCGCCATCGAGCCACTGATCGCCAAGGGACCGCAGCGTCGCCGACCCGGCCGGATCATCCCAACCTTCGGGAAGATCCTCTATCACGACGGGATCTTCGAATAGCTCCTCCGGAATCTGTGCCGAAATCGCAACCAGATCGGGCGGCACTAACTCCACGCTCAGGATATGCACCAACAACTCCATCGCCGCCAACGACAGATTTTCCGACGTATACACCACCGCCCGTCCCGGCGAATTCCATCGCCCACCGGCCCGAAACGCGCCTTCTCCATCGAAAGCCGTCCCCGCATATTTGCGTTTGCAGATCCGCCAGACCTTCATTTACCTACCCACCACCTAAACCCCTCCCCAACTTGATTGGGGAGGTGGGCGCGAACCGGGGTACCCACGAGCGGTCGGAGGGGCAACCTCAGCTACCTACCACCTGCCCTACCCACCACCTATCAACTGCTTTACCTACCACCCGCTTTCCCCCCTTCACCCAAACACCCCGAACTCAATACGCGTCAATATCTCATCCACCAACTTCGCCCCCAGGTCCGTATCGAACATCGCCAGTGGTGCCATCCCATCCAACGCGGGATGGGATTGCTTTATCCACTGCGCCGCCTTCTCCTCGCTCTCGAAGACCTCCACGGCGTGACCGAAAACCCGGGCAATTCGATAGACCCGGTCCGACTCCTGCGGCGCCAACACACCGCTCTTCTTTCGCCGACTCAACGTACGCGGCGAAATCGCCAGAGCGTCGGCCAACTCCTCGAGGCTCAACCCCAGTACCTGCTGGATATTCTCCAACGCCTGTGCCGGAAGACCACTACGTAACTTCGCCACCATCGCCGTCGGCGATTCATGATCCCCAATGCCCAAAAACTCATTGACTGCTGGTGCCGTCGCCATCGTCGCCTCCGCTTTCGCCATCTGTATACAACAATAGCGCCAATTGACACAAAAACAACCCGACTCACAGGGAAGCCCCGAATCCTCGACGCAGGATCGCCCCTTTGCGTGAGAGAGACGCCTCACCCGCTGTCCCCTTCGCATCGCAAACAACGCCCGGTACGTCCCCGAACCGGGGAGGCGACCTCCGAACTTCGAGCCACGCATTAACCCTTCGACGCAAACCCCGATGGTCATCGAAGCCCCGAAGGTCCTCTCCCCCCGCGGGGGAGACACCGAGCGCAGCGAGGAGAGGGGGCACCGCGCAATTCCCCAACCTCACCGAAGCCCCGAAGCCCGTTCCCGATTCCCGTGAAGAAAGTATCGAGTGGCCTTGGCCGCCGGTGAGCGAGATTGAACGGCTAAGATGCTCACCACCGAATAAATGCGTAGACAACGCTGAGGACGACTCCGACACCAAGGGCGAAGGAGCCCAGTCTGGCGACCGATTTCACGCGCCGCTCATGATCCTGACGAACTCTGACGGCCACGATCTCGTCTCGAGACAGGATCTCGCGCAGATGATAAGTGTCGTCGTGCATATGGAGGACCCGATAGACCCCGTCGTCGTCGACGGCGAACGAAAAGGGCTGCAGTACGAGAGGCTCGCGATAGGCGGTGTAGATTCGCAGCGGAGTTCTCGGATTCACCCACAATGATTTGCAGGCACGGTGTCGGCCTCCTTCCAATTCCCATGGATAGCCCTCTCGCGGAGAGCAATCGACGTAGGCCTTCGCGGAAGAACGGCCGCGATCCCTCGGAGCGACGTCCGGGTCGACGGACAATTCCTCGAGAGACTCCGGTGCCAGGGTGTGCCACGTATATTTGGAACATCCCATCAGGATCGGCAGCACCAGCGCCAGAGACGTCAGAAGGATCACGACACGCATCAATCTCCTCCAATGGCAGTCAAAAAAGTAGCTTCGATCAAGGAAACCAAATCCAAGCTCCGCTCGAGACCACATAGCCCACGAACACCACCAGTCCCGTGGCGGCCACTGCGGCTCCCGCGGCGAGCCACTTCTTCTCCAGGGAATGCCTCTCCCACTCGCTTTGTGGGTTCATCCGCAGGGCGAAAACGTCGACGTCGTCGACGTCGGTCATCACCTCCCCGTCGAGGTCTCGGATCACTTCTCCATCGAAGAGAAACTCGAAGGTCGACAACTCCAGGGAGTCCGTATAGGGGCGCCAGATCACCAGGGGCATTCCCCTGGTGATTTCGAACTCCTCACAGTCGTGGGAGCCCTCAAGGTCCGATGTCCGGCAATCGACGCGAAGAGTGATCTCGAGAGAGGCGTCGGAAGCCGTCGATCCCTCCGCGGCCAGATGCCGCGCGTCGTCCTTGGTCACCACGTAGTAGTCGGCGTCTCTATGCACCGAGCATGCCCAGAGAGCCGACGAGAGAACGGCGACGACGAGAAGTAACGTCCAGCTCTTTCG
>SLPW01000368.1 GCA_007131755.1 Myxococcales bacterium
GCGCTGGTGGAATTGGGCAACGATTGGGTGGAGGAGTTCGACGAGCCACGACGGGCGATGGATACCTATGAGGAAGCGCTGGCGGAGTGGCAGGAGAATCGAGAGGCCGTGGAGGCCATCGCCGAAGTCGGGGCAGATCTGGGCGACTGGCGTCGGGTGTGCCGGGCCTATTTTACGCTGAGCGTGCTCAGCGACGACAAAAAAGAGAAGGCGGAAAATCTCATCTTGTCCAGCGACGTGGCGCGGCGCGAGTTGTGGGAGCCCGAAAAGGCGTTGACGGGCTATCAAAAGGCGTTGGAGTGGGATCCGACGCGGCTCGATGCGTTCACGTCTGTGACGTCGATTCTGGTAGACGCCCGGGATTGGGAGAAGCTGGAGCAGGCCTATCTCCAGATCATCTCCGTCAATCAGGAGGCAGGTACGGGGGACGCGCAACTGATGGGTGTTCTGTGGGATAAGCTGGGAGATCTATATAGCGATCATCTGGGCAGATTCGACGACGCCGTCTTCGCCTATCAGCAGGCTCTGGAATATCTGCCGGGGCGCCATGACATCCGGGCCCGGATCGTGGAGCTGTCCGAAGATCAGGAGGAGCACCTGGACGTGGCGGCGGAGCACCTTCGAAAGCTGATCGCCGACAATCCCGAAAGGTCGGAGTGGATCGACCGTCTGGGACGGGTCTATCTGAGAAAGAGGGAGGTGGATCGGGCCTATTGTATGTTCCGAATTCTGCGCGCCCGAGGAGACGAGCTGGATCAGAAGGCGAAGGGCTTTTTGGAGCGATTCGACTCCAATATTGCAAAGCCCATCGGGGGAACGATCACTCCCAATTTGATGCAGCAACACATCTTTCCCCCCCAGATGAGCCAGACGATGAACCGCTGTTATGCGGTGCTCAAGAGGGGACTGGAGAGATTTGTCGGCGAGAGCCGGCGAACCTATGGGCTGGGACGGCGCGATAGGGTCGATCTCGATGAGTCGTTGGCCTTCGTCAATTTCTACAAGAAGATCGGCGCCGCTCTGGGCTATCTGGAGTTGCCGGAGCTGTGGCGAAAGACGGACCAGGTGGGATTAATCAACGGCGCGTTGTCAAAGCCGGGATTTATCGTGGGCGATGATTTGTTGAGTTCGACTCATGAGCGCAAGATCGCGTTCACGGTGGCCAAACAGCTCTTTTTGTTCTTGGAGCCCTTTTATCTGTCCTCGATTCGACCGATGAGTGATCTGCAGGCATTTTTCCTGTGCGCCGTAGCGCTGGTGCGTCCGGAGACGGGGCTGGCCGATCAATTTGCCAATGAGAAGGCATATAAGGCGGCATTCAAGACTCTCAAGAAGAACGTCAAGAGCTCGGAATTGGGAGAACTCGGCGCCTGTATCAAACGGTTGACCGCCGACGGGGACGAGGTGGCGCTGGGGCCATGGTTCGAGGCGATCGAGGATTCGGCGAATCGGGTCGGCCTGTTGTTCTGCGATGACCTGGAAGTGGCGCGACAGTGCTTAAAGCGTGAGCCCCACACGGTAAGCCAGCGCTCGGTGGCGCAGCGAATGGATGCTCTGATTGACTATTCGCTCAGTGAGAAATATCTGTCGCTGCGACCGCAGTTGGGGATAGAAGTAGCGTAGGAGCAGTATGAAGGAAATTCGCAACATCGCCATCGTCGCTCACGTCGACCATGGCAAGACGACTCTCATCGACGAATTACTCAAACAGACGCGCACCGTTCCGGAGCACCGGGAGTTGGCGGTGCGCGCCATGGACAGCAACGACCTGGAAAAGGAGCGGGGGATCACCATCGTGGCCAAGTGCACGGCCATCGATTGGGAGGGAGTGCGCATCAATATCATCGACACCCCGGGCCACGCCGACTTCGGCGGAGAGGTGGAGCGGGTGCTCAAGCTGGTGGACTCGGTGCTGCTATTGGTGGACGCCTTCGAGGGGCCGATGCCGCAGACGAAGTTCGTGCTCCAGAAGTCATTGGAGCTGGGGCTGGAGCCGGTGGTGGTGATCAACAAGGTCGATCGACCCTTCGCGCGGCCCCACGAGGTGCTGGACATGGTCTTCGAGCTATTCATGGACCTGGGGGCGACGGATGAGCAGCTCGACTTTCCCGTGGTCTATGCGTCGGGCCTCAAGGGGGTGGCGATGCACGAGATGGAGGAGGATCCACAGGATTTGACGCCACTTCTGGAGGCAGTGGTGGAGTATGTGCCGAGGCCGGGGGGAGACGCCTCGGCGCCTCTGCAGATGCAGATCGCCACGTTGGACTACGACGATTACGTGGGAAGGGTCGCCATCGGGCGAGTCTTCGACGGCACGTTGCGTGTGGGCGACGACGTGGTGCGCTGTCGCCGCGACGGAGAGCAGGTCAAGAGCAGAATACGAAAGCTATACGGCTTTCGGGGGCTGGAAAGAGAGGAGCGCCAGGAGATCGTCGCCGGCGATATCGCCGCCGTGGCGGGGCTGGAAGAAGTGCTTCCCGGGGAGACGATCTGTGATCCGGACGAGGTGCGGCCCCTGCCGATGATCGAGATCGACGAGCCCACGGTGTCGATGGTGGTCATGATCAACGACTCGCCATTTTCGGGCCTTGACGGAAAATACCTCACCAGCAGGCAGATTAAGGATCGGCTGGACCGGGAGCTGGAGCAAAACGTGGCGCTCCGGGTCGAGCGTACCGAACGCGCCGAGGCCTACGAGCTTTCGGGCCGTGGCGAACTCCACCTGTCGATCCTATTGGAGCAGATGCGCCGTGAAGGCTACGAAATGCAGGTCTCTCAGCCGCGGGTCATCTACCGTAGCGACGACGATGGCAAGAAGCTGGAGCCCATCGAAGAGGTCATCGTGGAGGTGGAGCAGGAATACGCGGGAAGCGTCATTCAGAAGCTCAACGAGCGAAAAGGGGAATTGGTGAGCGTCCACAATAACGAGGACGGCTCGCAGCGCCTGGAATTTCGCGTGCCCTCGCGTGGACTCTTCGGGTATCGCTCCGAATTTTTGACGGATACGCGGGGCACGGGGATCATGCACACCAAGTTCTGGGATTATCAACCCTTTCGCGGAGATCTGGAGGACGAGCGAAACGGCGTTCTCATCGCCAAGGACCGGGGAGAGACGACGGCCTATGCGCTCCACAACCTGCAGGAGCGGGGTGTCTTGTTCGTGGGCCCTGGCGAGGAGGTCTACGGCGGACAGATCATCGGGCTCCATAGCCGGGACAATGACCTTGTGGTCAATCCCTGTAAGGGGAAGAAATTGACCAATGTGCGGGCTGCCGGAAGCGACGACTCGTTGAACTTGACGCCGCCCAGGGTTATGACTCTGGAGAAGGCCATCGAGTTCATCGAGGGCGACGAATACGTGGAGATCACACCGGAGTCGGTGCGACTACGCAAGTCGGAGTTGAATCATAGCTTTCGCAAGTGAGGATTGGGGGGGGACCGGTCAGGCCGAAATGCGCCGGGCCGTGGTGTATTTCTGGGCCAGCATCTCAATCCAGGGTGCGTCCTCCGCAGTGGGAGTGGCCTCGTAGCGAAAGCAAGTGCGGCGGCGCTCGGAGTCGAGCACCGGGGCCAGGCGCTGTACCCGTAGGTGCAGGTCGTGACGTTCGTCGCCGTCCTTGATGAGGATTCTTACTCGCACCAATTGACCCTTTCGCATCGGAAAGTCGGCGAGGAATGTGAGGGTAGGCTCACCGAAGATGGGGCGATTTAAGCTGGTCAGAAATGCGGGACCGCTGTCGAAGCGGCAAATGATGTGTCGCGTGGTGCGCATGTTGAACTCCCGTGGCCGTCCGTGGCGTGAGCGGGCGATCGCTTCTTGTGGGGTTTGTTCCCGAAGTCGAGTACCGTTGTAGCGCTTTGGAGGGAGTTCGCAAAAAAATTTCGGATCATCAGTGACAGCGCCATGGAGATCGTTCCAGAAATGTACGCACTGGCCGTGGGGGCGGGGTTGTTGGCTGGTGTGATCAACACCCTGGCCGGCAGCGGGTCATTGGTGACGCTCTATGCGCTGGTGGCGATGGGGCTTCCGGCGACGGTGGCCAACGGAACGAACCGTATCGGGGTGCTCATTCAGTCCGGTGTGGCCCTGGCGACGATGAGGGCCCACGGGGTGAAGAGGCCTACAGGGCTGCTGTGGATGGTGACCGCGACCACGGCGGGGGCCGTGGTGGGAGCCTGGGGAGCGACGCAGACGGATCCGGATATATTGGAGTGGATCATCATCGGTGTGATGTGGGCGACGCTGTTGGCGGTGTTCTTTCGGCGCTCGGACTGGTCTCGCAAGAAGAGCGAAGATGATTCGGGACGCCCGTCGGTGACGAAGATCGCCGTTCTTGTGCTGGTGGGAGCCTGGGGTGGTTTTTTGCAGGCCGGGGTGGGAATCTTGTTGTTGGTGGCGCTGGTGCTGGTAGCCGGAAAGAATGTCATCGAGGCGACGACGATAAAATTGGTGGTGGTGCTGGTCTATACGGTGGTGACGATTCCGATCTTCTTGATGGAAGAGCAGATTCACCTGGAATTGGGTCTCGTAATGGGCCTGGGACAGGCGGTGGGGGGATGGCTGGGAGGACGGTTTGCGGCGACGTCACCAAGAGCGCCGATCTGGATTCGGAGACTGCTCGTGGTGGTGATCGTCGTGGCCGCCCTGGAGTTGATGGGCGCCTTCGCCGTGATAGGGGGATTGTTGTAGGAAAACGGAGCGTTAGCGGAATTGATCGAAGATGAAGCTCTCTCCCGTATCTTCATCGTCGGCGGGGGCAAATTCGGTGGGAGCGGTGCCGGTGAGGAATTCCTCCTCGACTCCGTCGCCTCTGGCGAGCTTGCCGTTGGTGGGATCGATGACGGCGGTGGTGATTCCGACGTCGGGAGAGTCGAAGGACACCGACTCCTGATCTTTGAGGATCTTCTCCATATATTTTCGGAAGATGGGGGCGGCGACGGCGCCGCCGTATTGGCGCGGGCCCAGCGAGCGGTTATCGCTGAAGCCCACCCACACGCCGGTGACGATCTCCGGGGTATAACCGATAAACCAGGCGTCACGGGTGTCGTTGGTGGTGCCCGTCTTACCGGCGAAGCGGTGACCGAGTTGAGAGACGGAGTGGCCCGTGCCGCCGCGATAGGTGCCGTCGCTGCTGACGAATCCGTGTACGGCGCTCTCGAGCATGGAGGTGATGAGGTAGGCGACCTCGGGGGAGAGGACGGGCTCGGGGTGGGAGCGAAGGGTCTCGCGCTCTCCGCGCATGGTCTCGATGGTGGAGACGAAGCGAGGTTCGTTGTAGGTGCCGCCGGAGGCGAAGGTAGCGTAGGCGTTGGTGATTTCGATGGGCGGCATCTCACTGGTGCCCATGACCATGGTGTAGTTTTCGGCCAGCTCGCTCTGGATGCCGATGCGGTGGGCGAAATTGATGGCCTCGGGAATGCCCACGTCGTCGAGGACACGTACGGCGACGACATTGCGGCTTCGGGCCAGCGCTTCGCGGGCGCTCATTTCGCCGTACCACTGTCCGTCGGCGTTGCGGGGCGACCAGTCGTTGCCGTCGGGCATCTGGTAGACCGTAGGGCTGTCGAGATAGACGGAGGACGGCGAGATGGCGCGCTCTTCGAGGGCGGCGGCGTAGACTAGAGTCTTGAAGGCCGATCCGGTCTGGCGCCGAGCCTGCGTGGCGTGGTTGTATTCGTTGACCTCGAAGTCATAGCCCCCGACGAGGGCCAGGATTTCGCGGGTGTGGGGATCGATGGAGATGACGGCCACCTCGGCGCTGGGCTCGAAGCGGACGTCGATGGGGAGTTCACTTTCGCCGGTGGCCGTCTCCGTGGGCTGAACCCGCAGGATGTCCCCTCGAGCCAACACCTCGTCGAGAGGTTTTTTGTCGGACCCCTCGCCGACGATGCGGCTCCTGGGCTGCAGGAGCAATTGAGCCTGGAAGTCACCGATGCGAAGCAGTACCTCCTCCTCGTCGACGTCTACGGAGGTGACGACGGCTTTGTAGACGTCGGTGGGCTCGAGGACATCGCCGATATCGTCGGAGCTTCGAGCGATGAAGTCGTCGATCTCCTCTTCTTCGATCTGGTCGACGGGGCGGAAGAATCCACGATTTTCGTCGTAATTTCGAAGTCCCTGCCGGGCGGCGCGCTCGGCGGCGTCCTGCTTTTCGAGGTCGAGGGTGGTGTGAATGCGCAGGCCGCCGCGAAAGAGCATTTCACTGCCGTAGCGGTCGACCACCTCGCGGCGAACGGCTTCCACGAAGTAGGGGGCTCTGCCGAGGTGAGGTTCGGTTTCGCTGAAGGGGACGGTCTTGATCTCGGTCTCCACCGTCTCGCGATAGGTGCCTTCGTTGATCCAGCCGTTCTCCCACATCTGTCGCAATACGTAGGCCCGCCGCTGCAATGCGCGCTCCGGATTGCGGTGGGGACTTGCGCCCTCGGGCCCGGCGGTCATCCCGGCGAGGAGGGCCGACTCTTCGAGGGTCAAATCCTGAACCTTTTTTCCGAAGTAAAATCGCGCCGCCTCCTTGATTCCGTGGCGTCCGTGCCCGAGATAGATGGTGTTGAGGTACATGTAGAGGATGTCCTCTTTGGTCAGGTTTTGCTCCAACTCTCTGGCGAGGATGATCTCCTGAATTTTGCGCTCATAGCTGCGCTCGGGAGTGAGGACGATATTTTTGACCAATTGTTGGGTGATGGTGGACGTTCCCTGGAGCCCCTGGTCGTAGCGAAAAGCGAAGTAGAATGCCCGCACAAGGCCGAGGTAGTCGATGCCGTCGTGGGCCATGAAGTCGGAGTCCTCGGCAGCCAAAAAGGCCTTCTGGACCTGCTCGGGGATGTCTTCGAGGGCGATGAGGGTGCGCCGTTCTCCGGGGACGTGGAATTCGGCGATGACGTTGCCGTCTCGGTCCAGGACCTGGGAGAGCTGGGGCGGGTCGTAGTCCTCGCGATCGAGCAATTCGGGGAGATCTTGGCCGTAGTAGTAGAAGATGCCGGCGATGCCGGCGACACCGATGATGGCGGCGAGGATTCCGAGGGCGACCACCCATTTGAGTATGCCGAGCAGGCGTCGGCCGATGGTCGTTTTTTTGTCGGTCGGTTGGCGTCGTGCCATGAGTCGGTTCCTGAAGCAACGTCCTTGAAGCTCACATCGGAGTGGAGTGACATCTATGACCCCACTTAAAGATAGTCCGATGGAATTCCAATCGTAAACACGAAAGGGGGGGAGATCTCATCCCGGATTGTGGAAGCGACTGTAGCCGACGGGGCAGGACTTCGAAAGGCGGGGGAATGTCGGAGGGCAGAAGGCCGGGGGTCGGAGGTCGGAAGGGCAGGCGTGGTTCTGTCCGTCCTCTGCCGTGGGGCGTCAGATTTACGACGGGGGTCGATGCTGATAATAATGGAGGGAACGGGAAGAACTGGAGTTTGAAAAAAGGTATTGATGATCGAGACGCTGCTCTTCGATGAGAATGTGGAGAAGCCAGTGGGTGGTCGGAGCCGGTGATATGATGACGACGAAGAGATTACAGCAAGCCCGAACGCCATCGGGCGATGGCAGGAGCCGGCGGTGGAGGCACCATGTCGAGAAAACGGCGCGAAGTTGGAGTCAGCTGGGGAGTGCCCTGGCTGTGATCGGCCTGCTGGGTTGGGGATTGGCTGTCGGGGGATGCAATTTGTCGAGCGGTGAACTGCCGGGGGCGGAAAATGACGGCTCCGATGCGGGGGATAACGTGGGCCCGACCAACCAGCCCATTGACCCGGATGCAGGTGATGATGCGTCCAATCAGAACTCTGTGGTCATCGATCCTTCGGCGGCGACGACCTTTACGTTCTGTGCCGGAGGAGGGGTGTCGACAGGAGAAGAATACGTGCTGACCCATTGTACGGGGCCAGCCGAGTTGGGGGGGCGAGTGTCGGAGGGAGATGGCCTCAGACTCGAGGTAGGAGCGTTCGAAGTGCTTACGACGCCATCGGGGCAGTAGAGGCGACGGTTATTGGAAGATGACGAATGGACGAGACGGAGCGGGTGATGACGGATCAAAGTCAAAGCAGATGGCGAGTCTGGGGACGGATCTCGGCGATCGCAGTGGGCCTGGCGGTAGTGGTGAGTTCGGCCTCCGTGCTGGCAGCCGTGCCGGAGGTGATCACCCATCAGGGTCGGTTGACGAATCTGGATGGAGAGCCGGAGACGGGGGAGGTGACTCTGCAGTTTCGGATCTACGATGATGAGACTTCGGGCTCCGTATTGTGGGAAGACGAAAAGAGCGTCGACCTCGGGGATTCCGGGTTCTATAGCGTGGAATTGGGCGGGGAGTCGAATCCTCTGACGGCGCAGGTGCTGGCGGGGCACAGAACCTATCTGGGAGTGTCTGTCAACGGGGGGGACGAGTTGGAGCCCCGGGTTGCGCTCAACGCCGTGCCCTATGCGGCCGTGGCAGGGCATGTGCCGGGATTGGAGTCGATGCGAGGGATGTCCGTCTTCGACGCAGGGACCGGGGGAGAAGGTGTGCTCGGGGAGATGGAGGTCATCGACGGTGCCTATCTAGGCCGAGGGTGGAGGGTGACCTCCAGTGATAGTGGCGCCGACGGGGAGGCGCCAGTGTGGTCGGTGGACGCCGAATCGGCCGGGCGCCATCTGTCGACGAGTCTGGCGGCAGTAGGGGTGCGCATGCAGGTGGCCAACAACGCCCTCGGGGATCGGATGGTGACCTTTCGGTGTGTCGCCGAAAGAGAGGGGCAAGACCAGGTTTTGGGCCAGCTCCATATTGCCCCTGATGATTTCGGGGAGTCCCAGCGATGGGAGCAGTTTCTGATTCATTGTGAATTCGCACCGGACGATGAAAATCAGCGGGTGGTGGTCGACGCCTACGAGCCCAACCTGACGACGTTGACCGTGGACTACGTCTGGGTAAAGCCCCTTTCGGATCTGCCCTTTATTCTGTCCTGGATGATTCTGGAGTCTCAGATTACGGAGCGGGAGCTTGCGCCGAATTCAGTAGATGCAGATCACTTGATGGATGGCAGCGTAACCCGTGAGGCCATCGCTGCCGACGCGGTGGGTCCGGGGGAGATGGCCGATGCCATCGAGGTCTATAATCCAGCGCCGGGCTGTGAGCCGGGGGTGTTGCTGTCCTCGAGTTGTTCGACCACCGTCTGCAGTAATAATTGTGGATGGAATAACGATCAGACCTGCTATTCCAGTTGCGGCGGTGGTTGTCCCGGCGGCATTTCGGGAAATACGCAATCCCAGACCTGTTCGACCGAATTTATCGGATATATTATGGGGCCTGATGCGGGAAATTGATTTCGGTCCCGAGGACGAAAGATGAGCGTGGAGATGAGGAGTGAGGTCTCGCAGGAGGGCGTGGGGCAGGCCGCCGAGGAGTTGGACCGACTGCGGGCCAATATTGAAAGTGTATTTCGGGGAAAGCCACAGGTTGTGCGCTGGACCATCGCCAGCGTGTTGGCCGGAGGCCATATCCTGCTCGAAGACGTGCCGGGAGTGGGAAAGACGACATTGGCGCTGGCCATGGCTCGCAGCCTGGGGCTGAGCTTTCGGCGCATTCAGTTTACGAGCGATCTCTTGCCCGGCGATATCCTGGGGGTGTCGGTCTACGCCTCGCAGATCGGAGAATTTCAATTTCGCCCGGGGCCAATTTTTGCCGGTCTGGTATTGGCGGACGAGATCAATCGCACCACCCCCAGGACCCAGTCGGCGTTGTTGGAGGCGATGAGTGAGGGAAGCGTCAGTGTAGACGACGAGACACGGGCGTTGCCCGATCCCTTTGTGGTGATGGCGACGCAGAATCCGCTCGACCACCACGGGACTTATCCCCTGCCGGAGAGTCAGCTCGATCGATTCATGGTGAGGTTGTCCATCGGATATCCCGGCAGATCGGTGGAACGGTCGATCTTGATGGAGCGGGGCCTCTCAGAGCCCGTCGAAGAGTTGGCGTCGGTGATGGAGGCCGAGCGACTTCGCGAGTTACAGCAGAAAGCAGCCCGGGTGCACGTCGAAGAGAGTGTGGTCGACTATGTGCTCACCGTCGTAGAGAAGACGCGGGAGCACCCCAGGGTTCGCATCGGTGTGAGTCCTCGTGGAGCACTTTCGATGATTCGCGTGATGCGCGCCCTGGCTCTTTTGGAGGGACGAGACTACGTCATTCCCGATGATGCGCGCGAATTATTCGTCCCGTCCCTGGCGCATCGATTGAGCCTGAAGTCGGGCGCTCAGGACCAGGCAGCGGCGGAGGCGCTGATGGAGTCCATCGTGGGAGAGGCGGAGATTCCGGTGTAGCAAACGGTGACTACCGAGGCCGGTGAGTGCGTAGGGCTTCGGTGAGGGCGCGGGCGGCGATGTGAAGGCGAGTCAGTTCGTCGTCCGTCAACTGCTGTGGGCCAAAGCGAGCGCAGAGATAGAGGGAGCGGAAGGCACGGATCTGGGCGGGGTCGGCGGAGGTGGCGGAGCCGAGGCGGTCCAGAAATTGTGCGGGGCCCTCGTCGGGACGTCTGGCGAGGTCGCGGCGCGAAGCGGAGCGCTCGATGGTGCGAAAGAGGCGTTGGGCGGCGCGAAGGTCGTCGGGGGTCGTGCTGCGGCGTCGGTAGACGGGAAGTAGCCCGGCGGAGAGCGCTGTGAGTGCGCCCAGAGCCATCCAGGAGATGGCCCAGCCATGAAAGAAGCCGGTCCAGAAGGCGGTGGCAAAGGTGGCGACGACAATGCCGAAGGTGAATCGCCAGTGGAGCGGATCCGGGTGGGAGCGGCTGCGCAGTAAGGTGAGGCCCACCAGTAGAAGCCACCCTCCCCAGAAGATGATGGCGCGAAAGGGCAGGACGGGGGCATCCTCGTCGGAGTCGGAGGCCTCGTCGTCGTCACTGGAGTCCGAGGTGGCGGGGCCGAAACTGCGCCCGATATCGCTAAAGAGGGAGAGTTGGCGTTCCAGATCATAGTCGACCACCCAGGTCAGCCAGGCCAGGCGTGCGGCGTCGAAGGAGTCGCTGAGGGTCTGATAGAGGCGCGAACGCTCGAGAAACGAGCTCTGCAGCGCAGGGGTGGGATCGAAGGGGACCCAGCCCAATTCAGGGACGTAGAGCTCAACCCAGGCATGGGCGTCGCCCTGGCGAATGGTGACGAATTCGCCGATTTCGTTGTAGGTGCCGCCCAGGAATCCATTGACGAGCCGGGTGGGGACGTCGGCGTGGCGAAGCAATACGGCGGCGGCGGTGGCGAAGTACTCGCAGTGGCCCTCTTGATGTTCGAATAGAAATTCGGCGACCGGGTCATCGCTGCGGATTTCGGGGAGTTCGACGGTGTATTCGAATTCGGCGGTGAAGTATTCGCCGATGGCCTCGGCCTTTGCGAAGTGGGAATCGGCGTCGGCGGTGAGCTCGTCGGCCAGATCTGCGATGTCGGAGTGGAGCCCGTCGGGCAATTGGAGATAGGGCTCGGCCTCGTCGGAATTGAGGGGTTGGCCGGACTGGCGCCGCAATTCCTCCGTGGGCGGTAGGGGGTGGACGTCGATGGTGTAGGTGAGGGCCACGTCGTCGGGCAGATCGTGGTGGACGTCGCCGTAGAGGTCGTGCTCGAGGCCGGGTCTGGAATAGCCGAAGATGGGGGAGGCGTCGGCCTTGCCCATCTGCAGGCGACTCGTGGGCCAGAGGGTTGGGATGGCGCTGGTACCCAGCGGTTCGAGATAGATCTCGACGCTGCGGGGATCGTCGTCGAAATGCTCGCGCAGATAAGGCGTATATAAGAGGCGAAGGTCGTAGGTTCGGGTGTGGCTATAGGGAGCCGGAGCGCGTGTATCGCGCTGTGTGCGACTCCAGCTTCGTCCGTCGTAGTGGTCGAAGCTCATGACTCGCCAGAGGTGAGAGCTGAAGTTCGGAGGTGGCGCCCCGTCGAAGTCGACGCGCATGACCACGGCCTGGTTGTCGCGAAGGGTGCCGTGCTCGCCAATCTCCACCTCGTCGGAGAACCCGGCGATGTTGAAGCTGCCGCGGCTGGGATCGGTAAAAAGCCCCAATCCGACGCGGGGAAAGGCGAAGAAGATAATGATGGAGGAGGCGAAGATCAGGAGGCTGATGGCGGCCAATGTGGAGATGTAGAAGCGATCGAAGGGCGATCGCCCGCGACGATTCGTGGTGTGTTGTCGGGTGGCCTCGGTCTTGAGGTGGAATATGGCGAGGCTGAAGGTGCCGGTGAGAACGTAGACTCCGAAGAT
The DNA here is from genome assembly GCA_007131755.1 of Myxococcales bacterium. Lineage (GTDB taxonomy): Bacteria > Myxococcota_A > Bradymonadia > Bradymonadales > Bradymonadaceae > SLJM01. Next base: position 12,204 of record SLPW01000368.1, read on the forward strand.
GAGGCCGTAGAATAGCTCGATGTTGATCTCGCTGGCGGCGGCCATGGTCAGAAAGGACAAGGCGTAGATCTGGAGCTCATCGCGGGGGCCGCGGCGGCTGAAGCATTTGATCAGAGTCAGGACCAGGGCAAAGCGAACGGCGCTGACCATGACCTGAGCCAGGGGATTGATGAGGTATTCGACGCCCGTATAGATCAGGGCGATGACGATGAGGACGTTCCACCATCGATTGTGGCTCTCCTTTGCGAGTCCGCGGCGATAGAAGATGTGGGCGGCGATGAGGCCGGCGGGAAAGCCCAGGGTGAGCCACATGGGGCTTGCGCCACCGGTGACGACGGCGAAGAACCCGAGCATTACGCTGGCGTAGAGAAATCGATCATGGAGGCGGTGGAGTCGCCGTTCGACGGGGTTCATCGCTCGTCCTTTTCGGGACAGGAGAGGTCGTCGATGGCGAAGGTGGTGGTGTCGGCCGCAGAGGGGCCGATGAGGAGGCGAAAGCCGATGACGATGCGGCGTTCGGGCAGCGAGGGGCCGTCGTCGATCTCCGGTGGAGGCTCGTTTTGAGGGTGGAGATCGACGACGGCCAGGTGACGAAGCAGGAGTTCGGGGCCGGCGTTGAGATCGGGGCGTACGCAGCCTTCGACGGTGGCCAGTTGGGTGCGATAGCCGCGACGGTGAAGGGTACGGATGAATCCGGCCACGTGGCGTACGCCGAGTTCGAAGATGCGGCGTTCTTCTTCAGCAGGGGCATCGCAAGGGGCGCGGTTGTCGAAGATGACAAGGACGGCGCGGCGGTGATGAGCCTCCTGTTCGCGGACTACCGGCTCACCGCGGCGGGCGGTGGACTTCCAGTGGATCGCCCGATGGTCTTCGCCGGGCCGGTAGTCTCGCAGTCCGTAGAAGTCTTCACCGCGGCCGGCTCGGTTGCGGGCCGACTCGCCGTGACGTGCGTCCAGTCGTCCGATCCATTCTCCGGCGGGCAGGGCGTCGGGGAGGACTGTCGCCGTGGCGGCCGCGGAAAAGCGGCGTGTCTTCTCGAAGAGTCCGAAGGGGAATCGCGTGCGCAACTGGACTCCCGGCAATTCGTATTCACCGCGGGCGGGAAATTCGTAGTGGGTGGGCAGATCGATTTCGTCGCGGGCGTCGACCCGCAGGGTATAGGCGGCCGCCAGAGGTCGAAGCTCATCGTCGGTCTGGCGGCGCCAGAATTTCCACCAGGGCACCGGCCGGGGGCCGATGGTGCCCCCGGCCAGAGGGCCACGAAGGGCGCGCGGGTTTTGCTCCGATGCCTCGATACTCAGGGCGGGCCAGGAGCCCGGGTTGAGAAGACGAAAGCTTCCCGGCGAGGGGTGGTGGGCGGCGATGCGGTGGGGCAGACGGCGTCGAATCCGCACGTTTCGCAACACCGCCTCGCTCAAGACGCCGCTGGCGATGATCAAGGACAGCATCATCCCGAAGAGCAAGAACAGAAGATTGTTGCCTGTATTGATCGCTCCGAAACCGATGCCGATGGTCATGAAGACGAAGAATTTTCCGGCCCGGGTCATGGACAGAAGTCGCGGTGGGCGAAGGCGTCTTCGAAGACGAGTCCACACACTGAGTTCTCGAGATTCCCTGGTGGTGACGGGCGTGGAAGGCATGGAGAGCGGGGAGGAGGTGGGATAAGCAGATCTGCCAGATGTAAATTATCGGATCAGTTTGGATGGGTCCAGCCGAAGACGAATGCAGGGGGAGAGAAGGTGCGAAAGGTTGGATGATTGACGGGACATCCTGTAAGGTCGGGTCTCCCCATACGCGGGAGATAAGAAAACTCATGCTTGGAGAGGAACGCAGTGAGAACGAAACAAAGTCTTGTATTGGCAGCGGCGCTGGTATTTGCGCTTCATGGAGTGGTGGCCTGTGGCGACGATGACAACGGTGGAGGTGACGGTGCGACGGAGAGTGGATTCGTCGCAGCCTGCGTGAATCAATACGAAGTCTGTTACGAAAAGGAGGGCGAGGAGGAGATTGATTCCGCAACTATGGAGGCGGCCTGTAATCTACAGTGGGAGCGAATTCAGGATGAGCAATCCGACCCGGCGGGATGTGCCTCGGCTCAGGCAGATGTGTTTAATTGTTTCGCCGATGCGGGCTGCCCGGAAGATGGACAGGAGTGTTTGTCCGAGTCGGTTGCGCTTGCCGAGTCCTGTGAGTGGGATTAATGAGGTTTGATCGGGCCCTTCGAACTCGCTCGTTCTTTACAGTTCGAAGGGCGGAATAGGTGCGCTTGGAGTGGTCACCGGTGATGGTGTAAGCTCGGCGTCAACGCGATGGCGCAAGTGGATGGAACCCCGGTAGTGGAGGTGCTCAGTGAGAACGAAACGAAATATCGCATTGGTGGCGGCGCTGGTATTCGCGCTCTTCGGAACGACGGGCTGTGATGAAGCTTTTGACGGGGATGGTGAGATCTCCGAGAGCGAATACGTCGATTCCTGCGTGGAGAACCAGAAGACCTGCGCCGAGGCCGACGGGATAACCGACTTCGACGAAGGTCTGGCGGAGTCGACGTGTTCGGGCCAATGGGAGGATTATCAGGACACGGAGTCCGATCCGGCAGCATGTGCGGCAGCGGAAGCGGAGTTTTACGACTGTCTGACCGCCGAGAATTGCACGGACGACCCCGATGTGTGCACCGCCGAGGTGTCGGCGATGATCAGCGCCTGCGATTGAAC
>SLPW01000196.1 GCA_007131755.1 Myxococcales bacterium
CAAAACAACCCCCTCAAAAGAGCTTGGCGCCGGGAGCCTGCATGTTTCGACGAGATACCATACGGTATGCCCAGGCGAACCACCCCTCCCGTAAACCTTGGCGGGGGAGATGGGATTATATTTTCGAGCGAGTGCTGGCGTGGTAGAGTGGTCACCACCATGAATGAGCAGCAACCCAATGCCAAATCCCGGCTTCTCAATGCCGCAGAGCAGTTGATCTTGGAGCACGGATTCGCCGGTACGTCGGTGGCGATGATCGTGGACCGGGCGGGGGTGACGAAGGGGAGTTTTTTCCATCACTTCGACACCAAGGCCGAGCTGGGACGAGAATTGATCGAGCGATTTGCCGAGCTCGATCGCCAATTTCTCGAGACCACCATGGAATCTGCCGAGGCACTTAGCCGCGATCCCCTCCAGCAACTTTTGATCTTCATCGGTCTCCTCGCCAGGGAGTTTCGCACCGGCCACAATCCCCTGGAGGGATGCCTATTTGCTTCCTATACGTACCAGCAGGGAGTCTTCGATTCTCGGACACTGTCTATCACGGAAAAAGCCTTTCTTTGTTGGCGTCGAATCATTGCTGCCAAGCTCAAAGAAGTCACGGAGGAGTACACCCCGAGAATTGACGTCGATCTGGATTCCCTCGCCGACTCGATCAGCGTGGTCACCGAAGGAGGATTCGTCGTCGCCCGCGTGCTCAAAGAGCCGGAGGTGCTGGCGGACCATCTGATCCACCTTCGAAATTACGTCGAGTTGTTATTTGAATCTTGAATGACCCGCTTCGACCTGATGCGTCGCAGAGAGCGCGCTCGGACAAAACGGTACGGCAGAAGGTCCCAGAAATCAGGGGCACCACGTCGATAAACTCACCACCATCACCAGCGAAGACACGGGGGTCCTCTCATCGGCGGGAGAGAAACCGAGCGCTGCTAAGGAAAGGGGGCGGCGACTATAACGCCGTGAGTAGAAATTGATGGCAGTGGCTCAATTCGTACACTGCCCTTCGACACAGGTGTGTACGCCCGGGCAGTTATTGCCACACCAGCCGCAGTGGTCGTCATCGCTCTGAGTGTCCACACATTCGTCGTCGCATAGCTCCAATTCGCCAGTGCAAGCGCACTCGCCATCTACGCATTCCCCTTCACCGGAGGCTGTGGAACAGGCGTTTCCGCACTCGCCACAGTGCTCAACGTCGGTGTCCAGATCGACGCAGGCGTCGTATTCAACACAGTAGGACTCACCGGCGGCTTCGCATTCGCCTGCGCACTCTCCGAACTCGCAGAAGACTTCGGCGTCTGGAAGCGAAGTCTCACAGGCGTTGCCGCATCCACCGCAGTGATCGATGTCCTCGTCCAGATCGACACAGACGTCGTATTCCTCACAAAAGGTGTCGTCGAACATCTCACACTGGACTTCACACACACCTGATTGACAGGAAGCTTCGGCGCCGGGGATGGAGGTCTGACAGGGGTCGCCACAATCACCACAGTGTTCGAGGTCGGTGTCCAGGTCGACGCAGACGTCGTCTTCCTCACAAAAGTTCTCCCCGGGCACTTCGCACTGGACGTCACATACGCCGGATTGACAGGAGGCTTCGAGGCCGGGGATAGAGGTTTGACAGGTGTTTCCGCATGCACCGCAGTTGTCGATGTCCTCATCCAGGTCCACACAGGCATCGAAATCCTGACAAAAGGTTTCGCCAGGTGACTGGCATTCAAAGATGCATTGCCCGGATTGACATGAGACTTCGACGCCGGATGCCGACGTTTCACAGACGTTGCCACATTCGCCGCAGTTGTCGATGTCCTCGTCCAGATCGACGAAATTCTGACAGAACGTCGTTCCATCCTGGCAGACGGTCTCGCCCTGTTCACAGGGGCCGCAGACCTCTCCTGGGACGCATTCATCGGCGTCGTTCTCGTCTGCCACGTCGTCGGGGACACCTGCATCACCGGAGGGAAGCTCCTTCTCGATATCGCGGTGTAGAGGCTCACAACCGATGATCGACACCATCGCGCTCACGGCGATCGCCGCGATCAGGACGTGATATGATCGAAAAGACATGGACTTCTCCAGGCGTAGATCCGCGGGGAAAGCTTAACTCAGAATGATCCTCGCCATTGAAGCAGGACCCGGTCTTGTTCAACGGCCACCGAGGGGGTGCGAGACGAAGAGGTCTGCGAAGCTTCGCCACCGCCGAATAGGGGGGGCCGATCGAGGACTGTATAGTCCAGAACGACCAGGGTTGCGCCCGTGAGCAATACGGTGACGCCGCCGTACATAAAAAATTTGCCGCGAGACTGTTTTTTCCCGATTTCACGTGCGCTTTGCAGCGATCCCTCTCGGTCTCCGGCGTCGACGGCTGTCTCCAACTCCGAAAATTCCCGCTCCACCGACGAAGAGATGGCCCCGCCGGCGAGCATGCTCGTCGTGCCCAGGACCACTGCGGCGACCCCACCCCAGCCGACAGCGGAGGGAAGAGAGAAACTGCGGTCGCTCGCGACGGGGACTTCGTCTATCTCGCCTATCTCTTCTTCTTCGATCGCGGCGTCCAATTCCTCGATTCGCTCCTCGATGCCGGGCCGATTCTCGTAATCCGGTTGGCGCTCCAAGAAGACTTCATAACCCGTCCTGGCGGTGCGTTTTTCGCCGAGGGCGTGGGATGTTCGCGTCACGCTGAGCAGCAGATTGGAATGGGGATAAATCTCGTAGGCATTGGCGTACTCTTGCCGGGCCTCTTCATACTCCTCATTCTCCTCGGCTGCCATCGCGCTCTGAATGGCATCCATCAGTAGTTGTCGTTCCTCATCACCGAGCTCGGCGCGCACCGGCTCCTCTGAGCGAGCATCGACCACGATCTGGCCGATGGCGTGCGGGGTGTGCTCATCTATTCGCTCCGCAGCCACGGAAAGATCGTCCACCGGGTCTTCGAGCTCACTGTCGTCGTCCGGGTCGTGGTGGACGGTTTCTTGTTCCTTTGCAGTCTCCTCCTCTAGAGTGTCCTCTTCAGATGCGGAGGATGCTTCCTCGACTGTCCGGTCGCCCTCCGTTGACGGCTCCGATGTATCCGACGCCAGCGCCGGCGACACGAAAAAAAAGAGGGTGAACAGGGCGACGAGAACGGATGGAGGAAATGCCAGAATACGCCGTGTTGACTGCTTATGCTCCCACATCAGGGTCTCCCCACTTCCTGGAGTAATCTGTCAAGAGGATCATCGATTTCACCTTCATCGCTGCCAGAAGTCTCTGTGCGCCGATCTCGCGCCCTGGCGCGCTCTTGCTCAAGGCGTTTGATCTGCTCCGCGACTTCGCGTCCCTTTTGCGCTGTGAAGTCGCGGGCGATCTCTTCACCGGCGATCTGTGCCGCCTCAAGGGATTGTTCCAGCTCTTCTGGGGACAATCCAGAATCATCGTCGGCTCGTTGCTCTTCTTCGACATTCGCCTCGGCTTCTTCGCCGGCAGAAGGAGTGGAGTCCGAAGGAGGTTCCGGGTTTTCGGCCACCGATTGTTCCAGATCGTCCCTTTCTTGCTCCTCACCGGTGAACATCGCCAGCGACACCCCGGCGACGACGAGGATGAAGAGTCCGGCAGCGATGCCAGCGAGCACGGGCTTTCGGCGCAGGACATCGGCCAATTCCTTTGAGTCATCCGCCGAAAGTTGCTCCGCCTGGTGCGGCAATTCGTCGATTTCAAACTCTTCATCGGCGGCCTCGTCGAGATCGAGGATGTCATCGGCGTCGGAAACATCCGAATGTTCTCCCCCAGCAATCTCGGCGTCCTTCGGAGCATCGGGCATCCCCTTCTCTTCCGAGGGCGCAGTCAACTCCGGGGATGACTCCTCGTCGGCAACGACAGAGCTGGTCTCGGAATCCTCGAGGCTCTGTGGCTCCTCCTTTTCCGGTATTGATGGGGATGCTTCCGAGTCTTTGGCGCCCAGGCTCGGTGCTTTGAGTTTCGGCACAGACGGCAGCGATCCGCTCGAAGAATCCTCTTCGCTGCTCGACTTCGACTTGCCCGGTTTGGGAAGCGACGGCATCGGTCCGCTCGAAGAATCCTCTTCGCTGCTCGA
>SLPW01000567.1 GCA_007131755.1 Myxococcales bacterium
CCCGGTTCGCAGCCAGGGTATCGAGACTATGGGCCGATACCATCGCCGCTCTCGACATCTGGAACATCGCCGGCTTTCCATGGTGGTAATACGACGCCGTCAAACTACCGAGTCCGAGGCCATCAGCCACAAGGAGTACCACATTTTTCGGCGGTGGTGTCACTTCTCTCGAACTAACAAGGGGGGCGCCGCCCACATCGGGCTCCTCGTCGTCCATCCAGGCCATCAGCCTTCGTCCGAAATCGGCGTTGTCGCGTACCGAAGTGATGTGGGCTGCCCCCGGGCCCTCGGCGAAGACGGGGACGAATTCCGGTGTGTGGATGGCCGAAAATCTCCTCTGACCATCCCAATGGGCGCGACTGGCCGCCGAAAAATATCCGAAGGCCGTCACCAATCGCTCCTGCGGGGCCTCCACGGGCCCGAAGCGATCGGGGGCGCCCAGAGGAGCAAAGGCGAAGGGAGCCGCCAACTCTTGCGCCTCCTCGTCGTCCATCCCCTCCGGGATGGTAAGCGAGAAAGCCTCTTCTTCTCCCCCAAGGGCGCCCAGTTGCCCCTCGGCGCTCGACCCGTCCATGACGTGCATCGCTCCCGTCTCGTGGTCCGCCGTCACCACCACCAGCGTATCGTCCCGCTCTCGTGCATACTCCAGCGCCACCTCTACGGCCCGATCCATATCCACCGTCTCGTCGACGACTTTCTGGCCGTCCATCCGGTGGCCGCCCCAGTCGATCTTTGCTCCCTCCACCATCAAGAAGAATCCCTCCGGGTCGTCGCGATCCAATACCTGAACGGCCTGCTCCACCATCTCGTCGAGCCCCATCTTACGCTCACTGGTATGCACCCAGGGCATATCCCGTTCGTGCAACAGCCCCACCAGGCGCGACGCCGTCTTTGATGCCTGTCGCAACTCCCCCGCATCGCCGACCACCCTGTAGCCCTCCTGCTCCATCTCTTCCAATAGATTTCGCCCGTCCTCGCGATCCTCGAAATAACTCCCTCCCGCCCCGAGCAACAAGTCCACCCCGGATTTGCTCATGCGCCGCGCGATCTCGTCGTATTGTTGCCGATGGGCGGCATGAGCCGCAAAGGGGGCCGGCGTGGCGTGATTGATACGCACCGTAGCCACCAGTCCGGTTCGCCAATTCGCATCACTTGCCGCCTCCACCATCGTCCGAAACCTGTGGTCCGGATTGTCTAGTTGGTCCGGCCACGTCCCGGGAATCACGGACACGGCGTTGAAGTGGGTCTTCTCCCCGGTGGCCATCGCCGTGGCCGACGCTGCGGAATCGGTGGTCACGAATTCGTATTCGTGGGTGGCCATCAACCCGAACTCCGGCATTCCCGTCATCGCCAGCGGTCGCCCCTCGGCATAGCTGGCCGCCGACACCGCCGCCAACCCCATCCCGTCACCGATGAAGAGGATGATCCGCTTCGGCGTATCCTCTTCGCCATAAAGCCTCGCCTCTTGGTCTTCGAAATGCTGTATCCCCGACACCGCCTCATTGACCACCGGTGCCGACACCGGCTCTTCCGGCACCGCCGGCGGCGACGACTGGCAGGAGATCAGGGCAAACACGAGCGCCCACAAGGCACTGAGGAGAGTGCTTCGGCATTCAATTCTTGACGTTCCGTTCAATTTCGGCCTCTTTTCGGCATCAGTCACCTTCACCGGCGCTTTGTCCCCCTATCCAAGCGTCTATCTTTTAGCTCAGTAACCGTTCCGTAGGCAATCGACGGCCATGGAGGCCATGCCATGTTCCGAACTCCCTTCGTCATCCCCCTCATTATCGCTCTGGCGGCGCCGCTCCTCGTCTCTTCCACGGCCGCTGCCGAAAACGACGACGAGCAGTGGCACCATGTCCTTCGAAGTGACGGCGTCGACGTCTTCGAGCGCGACGCCCGATGGCTTGGAGAGACGGCCTTCGCCGGCATCATCGAGATCGACCTTCCCATCTCACAGGTCATCCCCGTCTTCATCGACCCCGATGAGCGCGAACACTGGGTCTATCGCATGGGTGAGCAGGAGATGATCGACCGAGAGGAGCCCAATCGCGCCTGGTCCGAGCGCTACTGGGTCCGCGTGGACATGCCCTTTCCGGCCCGTGACAGAGACTACGTCTTTCATACCGAATACGAAATCCACCCCGACCTGAGGCAGGTAACGGCCACCCTTCACTCCGTCGAGGATCCTCGCATGCCCGAACAGGACTGCTGCGTACGCGCCGAGTCCATCACACGTTATGTGGTAGAGGCCATCCCTGGCGAGGAACGCACCCGGATTCGGGTGGCCGTGGAGACCGATTTGAAGGGTTGGCTTCCCGCGGGAATCACGGAACAAGCCGAGCGGGAGTGGCCCGTCGAGACCCTCTCCGCTCTGGCACAGAGAATCTATGAGTCCGAGCATCCCCCGGACGAGCGTTTTCAGAACTGGCACACCCCGCAAGAGGTCGGCCTTGTCGATGACCTCACCATTCTATCCGATCGTTACGATCGTGATTCACCGGCTGCCCTCGAAATCACTCTACCCGACGGGTTCTGGCGTTCCCGAGCGCTTCTGAACTCAGCCAGATCTCAAGATTTCTTCCAGGGCATCCATATCCGGCGGTTTGGCCATGTGGTGATCGAAACCGGCGAGTCTTGAACGTTCCACGTCTGAGGGACTGGCGTATCCGCTCAGTGCGATAAGCTTCGTCGAGCGCATCGCCGCGTCTTTGCAGATCCGCTGAGCCACTTCATATCCGTCCATCCCGGGAAGACCGATATCGCAGATCACCACGTCGGGGCGAAGATCGGTAGCCATCTCGAGGCCTGCCGTCCCGGAATGAGCGACCTCGACACGAAATCCCTTTAACTCCAATACTTTTCGAAGCATCTCCGCTACATCGACGTTATCCTCGATGAGGAGTATCTTCGGTTTTTCCAATAAATCCCGGGCTGCTGTCTTTACCGCCTGCGACGTCGCCGCTTCTCCGTGCAGCGGAAGGGACACCACAAACTCCGCTCCCTTACCCAGTCCCTCACTGCTGACCGAGACCTCACCACCGTGCAACTCCACAAGCCCTTTTACGAGAGCCAACCCCAGCCCCAACCCTCCCACGGAGTGTTCCAACGTCGTATCGGCCTGCACGAAGGGCTCGAATAATTCCTGGGCGCTCATTGGATCCATCCCCTTTCCCGTATCCGCTACCCCTATCCGAGCTCGTTCTTCCCCAGAATCGCTCTCCACTGTCACCGTCGCCCCTCCCCCGGGTTCGGTGAACTTGACGGCGTTCTGCAACAGATTTCCGATCACCTGGGCGAGTCGATTCGCGTCTCCCAGAACATATACCGGCTCCTCGGCAGGTCGAACGCTGAGGTTGAGACCCTTTTCGTCGAATAGAGGCCGGTGATCCTCGACGGTCCTTTCGACCAACCCATTGAGATCCAGCGATTCGCGGTGCAGATGAATCTTGTCGTTGTCGATACGGTTAACGTCGAGCAAATCATCGACGAGGCGAACCATCTGTTTGACCTGGCGACCGATGACACGACGGGCGTGACGATGTTCGTCACTATCAGGCGGAACCTGGTCCAACATCGCAAGGCTCAACTCGATGGGAGCAAGGGGATTGCGTAGTTCATGGGAGAGCACCGCAAGGAAGCGGTCCTTACGTCGATTCGCCTTTCGAAGCGCTTCCTCTGCATAGGCTCGCTCCAGACGCCACCACAATCTTCCCGTCAATTCGCACACCAGATCCACTTCGTCCTCTCGCCACCGGTGGCGATGATCGTGATGAATGGCGAGTAGAAATTTCCAACGCCCGTCGCTCAGATGAGGCACATAAACCGCCGATCCGACGCCGAACGATCGATACGACTCCAGAAATGGGCTTGTATCTTCGTCAGTGGCGATATCATCGATCACCCCGGCCTCTCCGGAATCGAGCTCGGCGATGAAACGATCACTCATAAAACCGGAAAGGCGATGGCTGCCGGCGGCGCTCTTCAACCCCACCTGGACCCACTCGTAGATATTTTGCATCTCTGTGGCCTGATCATCGACCTC
>SLPW01000165.1 GCA_007131755.1 Myxococcales bacterium
GACGAACTCGGCGATTTTCACGTCGACAACCATATCGAGCGCGTCGCCAATCTATACGGAAATATCTCCGACCATCCCGTCTTCGCCCTCGCACAGGGGGTCGGACAACAGGGGCAGTCAGACCTCAATCTGTTGAATTTCGTGTGGTTGGGGCAAGAAAAATTCGTCGATCCTCCCCAGGTGGACTTCGGATCCGGAAATATCCTCACCCATCCTCCCACCATCGACTATATCGAGTGTCTGGAAGGTGTGATCGAAGGCGAGGACGAGCTTCCCGACAACGGCGAAGAAGAAGAAGAAGACGACGACACCCGCGACTGTACCGAATTGCAGAGTTACACGGCGACCACTTTCGGCCCCGGTGGTGATCAGGTCGGCAATATCCTCCACTACTATCCGGAGAGCCTTCCCCAAACGCTCCAGTCCGGCGAAGACCGTTTCGCCCCGGGCGCAAACCAGGAATGCGGCGCCGACCTTCGTATCTACTCCGATTACGCCAATATCTTCTTCGGCGATCCCGGCTTCGACAATCGCCCCCTCTTCGTCAACGAGTTCGGCCAGGTCCTCTCCGCCGAAGAAGACCCGCTGATTCGACTCTTTCCCCGTTTCAGCCGCTCCGATCACCAATTCTACGTCGTATACGGCCGACCCGTCGATCCGGACATCTTGTCCTGGCGCGCCAGCGATGAATTGCACCCCATGGATCCCACGCCCTGACCTGGGCTCTCCCCGGCATGCGAACGCCAGTGCTGATGGGGTGAAAAATCCGACGGAGCCAGCCAATACTTCGCCCCCCCCCTTCTCAAAACGCCCAGCGAATCTGTTCTCCCCTTCTTCCGGCGCCGAGCAAGATCTCCGTGGTCTTCGCCCAGCTCAACCTTCCTTCGGCATCGACGGCGATCACCCCGAATCGGCGCTCGCGACCTCGAGCTCGCTCCATCGCCTGTTTCAGGGCATCCTCTAGCTCCATCCCCCCTTCCACCATCACCACGATGCGCGCCGCAAGCGCCTCGTCCACGATATCTTCGCCAATTCCCGTGGCACTCACGGCGGCTGCCTCGGTGGCGTAATTTCCGGCCACCGTGGGCGTATCGCTGACACGCCCGATGCGCTCAAACCCCCGGCCTCCCGTGGACGTCGACGCCGCAAGCCGACCCTCCACGTCGCGCACCACCGCCCCCACCGTACCCATTCCCCGCTCGTCGACCTGCGATGACGGCTCTTCGTCCTTTGCTTCGAATCCACGCTCTTTTCGAGTCTCCTCCCACCATTTTTGAAGCTGGCGCTCCACCACCGGATCGAAGAGGGGAAGTTTCATCTCCCGGGCCAATAATTCTGCCCCCCTGGCGTCCAGGACCCGGTCCGGCTCTCCCTGCAACCTGGCGGCCATGACCGTCGGATTTTGCACATCCTGCGCATTGACGATCCCGCTGAAGGCACACCGCTGTCCATCCATCAGCGCCGCACTCATCCGCACGCTTCCATCGCTCTGGATCTTCGAGCCTCGTCCGGCGTTGAAGTGCTCGCAGTCCTCGAGCAACACCCCGGCGTATTCGGCCAACTCCACCGCGCTTTCGCCATCGACGGCCCGCTGCCACACCTTGTCCAGGATCTCCTCCAGAGCCCGGCGAATCTTCGCCTCTCGACTCTCACTACCTATCGCACGGCCTGCACCGCCATGAATCACAACCGTCGGTTTGCTCATCGTCACTCCTCGTTTTTCCCCGTGGTACCCCGGGCTCCCTCGCTAACGCTCCGTCACCCGGGACTATCATTCGCCAACGAACCTCATGTAGTCCATCCCCAAACCCCTCCCCGGTTTCGACCGGGGAGGTGGCCACGAACGCTGTTTGTGAGTGGCCGGAGGGGCACCGTCGACCACCCATTACCTACTACCTACCACCCATTACCCGCCCTTCACACCTACCACCCATCACCTGCCCTCCACACCCACCACCCATTACCCCAGGTTCGCTCAACGCTCTACCCGGCAACATTCTTGCTGTTCGACGGCGCGGAAGACGTGGAGGCGCGAAGCGCTGTACACGGAGCGCTGCCTCGCGAAAGAAGAGCGCTGACACGCGGAGGCGCGGCAGAGCTCACGAAGCTTCACGAAAGCGCGGCAAACAGCTCCGACGAATTGTACTGGTTTCCATGGGGAGGGGTTTCATGCGAGAGAGCACTGTTTCGCAAAATGCCTACTGCCGATAGGGAGGACCCTATCGTCTCCGGGCTTTCGGTGCCGATGGTCTCCCGACCATCGGCAGTCCCCGTCGCACACCCCGTACGGTCGAGAGGAGCACAACCCATCGCCCAGCACCCAACGTCGAGCTATTTGCAGCGTCATCAGCGAGGCTCCGTGGGCTCTATCGCGGCTCCGCGTTCCAGTGCTCACTTTTCGCGCTCAGTGACTCAGCACTCCGGGGACAGCGGCTTCGCGTTCAGTGACTCAGAGCTTCGCGTACAGCGCTGCCTTGCCTGGCGACGAAAGAAGCGTTGAGCAAGCCTGCCCATTACCCACCACCCATTACCCACCACCCATTACCTGCCCTTCACATTTGGTCACTCCCCATAAGTTCCTACATTCGTATTCGAAAGTTCACCGGACGTCGTTTCCGGAGGAGGCGTCTTTCAATCATTCCCCCAAACACGAGAGGACCTCATGCTCTGGTGGGCCCTGGCCTTTTTCGTCCTTGCCATCATCGCCGCTATCTTCGGCTTTGGTGGTATCGCCACAGCCATCGCATCCGTGGCTCAGATCATCTTCTACATCGCCCTTGTCTTCTTCGTCATCGCCCTGATCGTCTATCTTTTCCGGGGCGCCGGCGCAGGACGCACCGCTACCACGACCTAGTAGTTCGTCAATGAAAACAAAATACCGTCTCGTCGATTGGGCCTCTTGTTGCCCAATTGGCGAGCCACCTTCCCAGAAGAGGCTGATCGATGAGGCCTCCGAACTGGGCGGCCCCCACTCCGTGGGCGAAGAGGGGAACGAAATTTGCCGTCCGCGGGCTCTCCACATCCTCGCCATGCTCCTGTAGGGCCTGGGTCATCCAGGTATAGTGCATAGCGATCTTCGGAGGGGAGTAGTCGCCTTGTAGCTCCACGTCCTCAAAGCCTGCGCCGTGGCGAACTCCATCGCTTTTGACGTCGAGCCACTCCAATACGAAATCTCCTCCACATTCGACGGCTACACCGCAGCGTCCGGCGTGAAATCCGTAGTGGTTGTCCTGTACGGACAGCGTCTTGTCCTGTGTCGACGTCACCAATACCAGGGTCTCTCCGTCTCGGTCGGCAAACTCCTTGGAAACCCTGACCGCCTCGTCGAAGGCGTGGACCGCATCGACCACTTCTTTGCCCCGCTCCAACCTCCGCTTCGCCTCCCCCGGACCTGCACCGACGACCAGAAAGAAACCATCGTCGCTTCCCTGAAGCTCTTCCAGGGCGGATTTCGTCATCCGCGCCAGATCTGTTGCATTGTCCTCGTCGGCTTTCCTCGTCAGTGCATTTACTTCACCGTCCTCCAGAAAGATGGGCGCCCCCTCTCCGGCCGCGTCATCGTTCCATCCGGACAGGACCTCGTAGCCCGCCTCGGACAGCATCTGTCGACGCTGCTCTCCCAGGTACTCCCCTCCCCCGCCGGCCAGAAATTGCAGGCCGGGCTCGCCGAGCAAAACGTCCATCAACTGCTGTGCTACCTCCTCGCCATCACCTTCTACCTCGGTGTGGGCGTATTGCGCTGCCACCAGGGCGTCCACCACCGGAAGCGTCGTCACCAGCCCCGTATTCTGGCCCTGCTGCGAGGCTTTCGTGAGCACCGAGGGCAGCGTCATAAGATCACCATCTTCTGCGGGCGCCATCCCCACTACTCCACTTCGGGTCCGGTGACCCGAGGCCAGGGCCGTCGCCGACGCCGCCCGGTTCGCAGCCAGGGTATCGAGACTATGGGCCGATACCATCGCCGCTCTCGACATCTGGAACATCGCCGGCTTTCCATGGTGGTAATACGACGCCGTCAAACTACCGAGTCCGAGGCC
>SLPW01000040.1 GCA_007131755.1 Myxococcales bacterium
CGGAAGTGACGTGGCGGGAGCACAGATCCATCTCGGCCGCGGCAGGGTGCTTGGGACCACCGATTCGAGAGGGACGGCGAAGTTCGAGGTGCCCCGTGGAGAAGAGAGTACGCGGGCGCTTCGAGTTATCGACGGGGCCGACGAGTTGTTTATTCCACCGCGGGGGCAGATGCATCTATCGTCCTGGCATGAGCCGGAGTGGCTCTATCGCCAAACGGCGACGGATACGCTGTGGTATGTGGTCGACGATCGACAGATCTACAAGCCCGGGGAGACGGTCACCATTCGGGGATGGGTGCGCAATCTGGAGCGCACACCGCGCGGGGAGCCGGCATCAGTAGGGGAGGGGACGGTGAGCTATACGGTCCGTGAGCCCAGGCGCAACGAGATCGCCGATGGCGAGGTGGAGCTCGACGCCTTCGGAGGCTTCGAATTCGAATTCGACGTGCCCGATGAGGCGAATCTGGGAACGGCGCAGATCTCAATGCGGCTAGAGGCAGAACACGCCACAGCGGGCCATACGCATCGCGTTCAGTTTCAGGAGTTTCGGCGTCCCGAATTCGAGGTGATGTTGGAGACCGACGAGGGGCCCCATCAGGTCGAGGAGCGCACCAGTTGGGAGGCAAAGGCTGCATATTATGCCGGTGGCGAGGTGTCGGGCGCGCCGGCGACGTGGCGCTTTTCGGAGAGTTCGGCACGTTATTCTCCGCCGGGGTGGCGGGGGTGGAGTTTTGGACAGTGGCGGGCCTGGTGGTCGCCCTGGAGCCGGGGCGGTGATTCCGGTGGAAAGGTGCTCCCCGAGAAGTATCGAAGTGCCGTGCAGGACCAGACTGATGGAAGGGGGCGAGCGATGGTGGAGATGGAGTTCGAGCGCCCGGAGCGGGGGTTTCCTCGAAGGGTCAGCGGCACGGTGTCCGTACAGGACGTGGACCGGCAGGCATGGGAGGCCAATAGCTCGGTGCTCGTCCATCCCTCGGAACTATATGTGGGGCTTCGATCGGAGAAGAATTTCGTGCCTCGAGACGAGGCGTGGGAGTTGGAGGCGGTGGTCGTCGATGTGGACGGCGACGTCGTGGAGGGGCGAGAGATCGAATTTGCGCTCAAGCGCCGTGGATTCGACGGCCTCGAAAAGCAGGAGAGTTGTCAGCGCACGTCGGCGCAGGATGCGGTGAGTTGTTCCTTTTCGGATCTGACCCCGGGGTCGTACCGGGTGGTGGCCACCGTGGAGGACGAAAAGGGGCGGCCCTCGGAGTCGGAGATGGACTTCTTTGTCGCCGGTCAGGACCGAAGCGGCACAGAGACGGCAGAAGAGGCGGATTTACTGCTGATTCCGGAGCGCGATGAATATGCCCCGGGAGACGTGGCCAGGTTCTCCGTGCAGGCACCGTATTATCCGCTGGACGCGGTGTTGGAGCTTCGCCGAGACGGCTCCTACCACCGTGAGCGGGTGGAGTTGACGGAGGACGATTCCATCGTGGAATTCGCCATCGAAGAGTCCATGATCCCCAACGTCCACGTACGTGTGGAGGGCATCGGCAGGGGCGACGGATATGAGCCGGATCACTTCGCCTCGGGGACGCTGAACCTCGAGGTCGACCGGGGTCCGCGCACCCTTGGCGTGGAGCTCGAGCCGGAGTCCGACGTCATCGCCCCCGGTCAAGAGATGGGGGTCGGGGCTCGTGTTACGAATCAGCAGGGAGAGCCCGTCGAGGGAGCGCAGGTATTGCTCTTTGCCGTCGACGAGTCCGTATTGGCCCTGACGAATTATCAATTGGCCGATCCGGTGCAGCTCTTCTACCCGGGGAGGCAGGCGGGGATGAGCGATATCCGGACCCGGTCGTGGCTGTTGTTGGATTTCGACGAAGATATCGGTGATCAGCTTCAGGAGGCAGTGGAAGCACAGCGGCAGGAGAGGAGGGCGGTGCCTGAAGATTTAGCTATGGGGGAAGCGCCTGAAATGGCCCGAATGGCCGCTCCCGCCCCGTCGGCGGCGGCCAACGGAGGCGACGGGCCCGAGCCCATCGACGTACGCGAGGTCTTCGACGCCCTGGCCTTTTATCGAAGCGATCTGGTGACCGACGCCGAGGGTCGTGTCGAGCTTATGCAGCAGATGCCGGATAGCCTTACGCGCTATCGAATCATGGCTGTGGCCCTTCAGGGAGAGAAATATTTCGGCAGCGGCGAATCGGACGTCACCGCCAAGAAGCCGCTGATGGTCAGCCCCGCGCCGCCAAGATTCTTGAATGTGGGCGATCATTTCGACCTGCCTGTGGTGGTGCACAACCGCGGCGAAGAGGACGTAAGGGTCGAGGTAGCGGTCAAAGGGTCGCCGGCGATCCACTGGCTGGAGACGCCGGGGCGGCGGGTGACGGTGCCCGCCGATGACAGGCTGGAGGTGCGGTTTGCAGCCCGCGTCGATCGGGCGGGAACGGCGAAGTTCCAGGTGGCGGCGGCCAGCGCGGAGCACGCCGACGCGGAGCTCGTGGAATTTCCGGTGCTCACGCCGGCGACGACGGAGGCCTTCGCCACGTACGGCACGATCGACGCCGATGACGACGACGCCCAATTGGAGTCGCTAAGGGTGCCGCAGGACGTGTACACCCAATTCGGTGGGCTCGAGATATCGACGTCGTCCACCCAACTTCAGGCGCTGACGGACGCCTTTATCTACCTGACGAATTATCCCTTCCAGTGCGCCGAACAGGTGGCAAGTCGGATGATGTCGGTGCTGGCGCTCTACGATGTGCTCGATGCTTTCGAGGCCGAGGAACTTCCCACACCGGAGGAGCTTCGCGCGGCGATGGACGAGTGGATAGGAAGGCTCGTCCAGTTGCAGCGAGGTGATGGGGGCTTCGGATTCTGGCCCGGCAGCCGGTCTTCTCATCCATTCGTTTCCATACATGCAACCCACGCTCTGTGGCAGGCGCAGCAGGAGGGCTATTCGGTCAATAGCCACAACCTGGACCGGGCGACAAGATATCTGCGGAATATGGAGCGCCATCTCGACTCCCGGTATTATTCGCAGCGTGCAAAGAGCACGGTCGAGAGTTATGCGCTCCATGTGCGCCATCGCATGGGCGATGCGTCGACCCGCGAGCTGGACGGCCTGGTGAGTAAATACGGCGTGGAAGAGCTGTCGCTGGAGGCCATGGGCTGGCTGTTGCCGCTGGCCGAGGGCACGCAGTGGGAAGAGCGATTTTTGCAGCGCATCACCGGACAGGTGCAGGAGACGGCGGCGACGGCGGAGTTTCAGGAGACCTTCGAGGTGGGCGCCCATCGGGTTCTGCACACCACACGACGTACGGACGGAGTGGTGCTCGATGGGCTGATGCAGGTGGAGCCCGACCACTATCTGGTGGAGAAGGTGGTGCGAGGACTTCTGGCGCATCGCCAGCGCGGACGGTGGTCGAATACGCAGGAGAACGTCTTCATCATGATGGCTCTTCGGCGCTACTTCGATACCTACGAAGACGTCGAACCCGATTTCGTGGCCCGAGCCTGGCTGGGCGATGAGCATATCGCCGAGCACGCCTTTGGCGGAAGGACGACGGAGCGCTACGGCGTCGACGTTCCCATGAGCTATCTGCACGAGCAGGGAGAGACGTTTCCGGTGGTCTTTCAGCGAGATGGTGCAGGGCGAATGTACTACCGAATGGGCGTGCGCTATGCCCCCCGGTCGAGACAGCTCGATCCGATGAACGAGGGCTTTACGGTGGAGCGGGTCTACGAGGCGGTAGACGATCCGGAGGATGTACGGCGAACGGAGAATGGCTGGGAGATCCGGTCCGGGGCCCGCGTGCGCGTAGAGCTGTCCATGACCATTCCGGCCAGGCGCTATCACGTGGCGCTGGTGGATTGGCTTCCGGCAGGGCTGGAGCCCCTGAACCCGGCCCTTGCAGTGACCTCCGTGGAGAGCGATCTGACCGGAGCCAGCAGGGACGCCCGTCGCTGGGGCTGGTGGGGCCGGCCCTGGTACGAGCACCAGAATCTACGCGACGAGCGGGTGGAGGCCTTCGCCTCCATCGTCCA
>SLPW01000395.1 GCA_007131755.1 Myxococcales bacterium
CCTATCCAAACAAGCGGCTAATCGTCAAAACCCGAGGTAGGAGCCCAGTGCGGTAATTCTGCACGCTGGGATCTGTGCGGGGGGCCACCGGCAACGGTGGTCCCTACCGCGATGGCCAGGGGAAAGGCGGGCGTGGGCCGGGGCCAGGACTTGATCTCGAATACGTTGAGACCAGCACCGATCGAGGTGGATCATATCCGTGGCGCTTTGGAGACGGGGTGATGTAGCCGAAGCTGAACACCTTTCGAATTGTTCCGGGGCGTCTATATTCGACGATGCAAACCACAACTTTCATCGTCGCGAGGGACGTCCATGACTTCCACGGCCGTGCTCATCTATCAACTTCGTATCGCCCTGTCCGAGGTTGCACCGCCGTTGTGGAGGGTTATCGAGGTGCCCTCCGATTTTTCGCTGGACTGGTTGCACGACGTGATCCAGTGGTCCATGGGCTGGGAACATGAGCATGAATACCGGTTTTTTCGTGGCGAATTCGCCTACGTGGAGCGGCCGCAGGTCCACCTTCTGGAGTTGGGAAAGGAGCTCGACGCCACGCAGCACTCTCTGGAGAAGGTCTTCGGTAAGCGGGGGCGTTATCTGCGCTATGTCTACGATATGGTCGATAGCTGGTGGCATCATCTGTGGCTGGAAGACGTCTTCGCCGCCGCCCCGGAGACGGCCTATCCGAGACTGGTCGACGGGGCTCGGGCCTGTCCGCCCGAGGGTTCTGGTGGAGTGGCGGACTATCGGGCCTATTTGCGGGGTGAATTGGACGACGAGAATGCGAGCTGGGAGAAGTGGAGGGACTTCGATCCGGAGGATTTCGATGCCGGTCCGCGGCCCTTTCCGAACGCCAATATCTACGTTCCCGCTCAGGAGCCGTCGCCTCCGAAGAGAAGAATCCCCTTTGACGCCGACGCGAAGGCGATGCTCCGAGGTTTGGCCCCCGATGTGGAGGAGATGCTCGCCGCCGTCGACGACGATCCGGAGTTTCGAGCCGACCTGAGACGTGCTCTGGAGGACGTGGTCCTGGTCGACGACGCCCTGCCGCCGAAGACGGCAGACACTCTGGCCGAAGCGCGCAGCAGGGGACTGGCCATGGTGGCATTCTTATTGGACTGTGTGCGCCGGTGGCGGGAGCTCATCGAGGAATATAGCACAGCCCCCTTTCACGCCGCAGACCTTCTGGGGTTCTGGAGGGTCGAGGAGGCGGTGGAGGTCTTCGCCGCCGTCATTGTGGAAGCCCCGGAGGACGCCGAGGGCATCGAGGAGCGCATCATGCGCGCCATGAGCTGGGTGGGCGATGCAGGGGTGGAGAGGCTGGTACAGATGCTGGAGGTGCTCCCGAGGCGAAAGCGCAGAATGGCGGTGGATCGATTGTGCCGCGAAGGGGTGCGCGACGACAGGATCGTGAAAGTGCTCCGAAGGGAGATGGAGCAGGCTCGCCCCGGCGATACGCACGCCGCACTATTGGTCAGCGAATATGGAGACGGGGAGGCGAATGAGCTCTTATTGGGGGCCCTCGACGAAGAGCTGGAATATCTGCTGGAGCGTTCGGCTCAGGTCAGCGACGAAGAACGAGCTCGTCACGCCGACTACGCGCTCTTGCTCAGTGAATTGCTGGTGATGCGGGCGGGAGTCCAGATTCGCGGAGAGAGAGCAAAGAGGCTGGAAGAGGTGCGCGATTTCTATCGGCCCGTCCTCTGAGCAAAGTGGTGAGCCCGGAGCACGTCGAGGAGGCGACGCCAGTCGTCGATTCTGGCCTGTTTCGGGGAGACGTCGGGGATCTGCGCAGCCACGTCCAGTGCGCCCGTTTGGGTCAATAACTCGCGCAGGGCGTCGAATAAGAAGACCGCTCCGCGGTGCTCGCGGCTGCGGTTTGCGTATTTTACGATCTTCAGGCTGTCGAACCAGGTATGAAATTGACGCTCGAAGCGCTGTGGGTCCGGAGCGTGAGCGCGCAATTTGTCGATGGTCTTCCAGCCATTCCAGCGAGAGAGGATCTCCGAGAGAAAGGGGCTGGCTGCGCTTTGCAGGGTTTGTGGTTGTGCGAAGGCGGGGCGTATAGCCGAGAAGAAGCGGCGCAGGTCGAAGAAGGCCGAAGGTGGTTCGACGAAGACGAAGCGCTCTTCGCCGTGGTGCATCGATGCGCGCACGGAGGGACCGGTGCCGCGGGGCACACGGGTCGACGGGCGGGCCGAGGGGCGGACCAGGGGCTGTCGTAGCTCCATGACGGCGCCGCGTCCGCCCGTCTTCGCCACCTTCTGGAGGAGGTAGAAGTCGCTCAACGCCTCTTTCGGTGGGACGCCATCGGCCCTGGCGTAGCCGGCGGCGGTGAGGACCATGCAGGAGCCGATGGACTGAAAGGCATAGGGGGTGTCCGTGAATTTGAGGGCCGCCTCGAAATAGCGCATCCACGCCTCGTAGCTGATGATGGCTCGGGCGTGCTCCGGATCGTCGGGGATGGGATGGCGGTAGTTGCAAACGCCGGCCAGCGCGGTGGGAGGCGCGGCGGCGAATTCACGCCAGATGGCGTCCAGGTAGCCCGGGTCCGCTGGCGAGTCGCCGTCGAGGCAGGCGATGAGCCCGTCTTCGCTGCGGCCTGTCTCGTAGAGCCGACGGGTGGCCAGATCCATGAGGAGTCGGCGCGCATGCCCCACGCCGGCCCGCTCCGGTGGAAAGGCGCGGCCCGTTGTGGAGCGATCCAACACATGGATGGGAAACGAAGAGTCCAGCCCGCGAAGTCTGTCGATGGTCGCCCGGTTTGCCTCGAGCACTCTCTTCGGAGCGTCTTCGGGATTGTTTACGCAGACCAGGAGTTCCACAGCATCATCGGGCAATTCGTCGACGTGGAGCGATCGGATCACCGACTCGATGGTGGTCAACTCGTCGTAGGCGGGAATGACGACGCAGATGCGCAGCTCTTCGTTGGGCGCCGCAAGCTCGATCCAGGGCGGAGGAGCGACGGCGTGGCGGTCGAGGTAGCGCTCGATGGTGGCGGCGTAGCGCATCGCGGTATTCAGTGCAGAGCGGCGCGAATGGGAAGCTCTTCGATGATCTGCGCCTCCACGTCCAGAAATTCGTAGAGTCGCTCTTCGACCTGATCCTTCGGAAAATATTGAAGGGCCAGTTCATAGAAATCGCCGCGATGTTTGGATTCGCTGGCGGCGAGTTCGCGGTAAAATTCGGCCAATTCCTCGAGTCCGGGGCGTCGGGCCAACTCCTGGCCCAGCATGGCGAAGCGCTCGCAGCCGCGAAATTCGATGATGGAGCCCAACAGAAGGCGATCCAACATGCGATCGCCGCCGGTCTGGCGCGAATGGGTGAGCAGATCGTTGACGTAGGGATCGGGCTCGTCGGGAATGAGGGCGATGCCGCGCTCGCGCATCAGATGAAAGACCTGGTGGTAGTGCTCGAGTTCTTCGCGGGCGACCTCGATCATGGCGTCCACCAGATCGAGCTTGTCGGAGTAGCGCACCACCATATGCATGGCGTTGGCCGAGGCCTTGCGCTCAGCAGCGGCGTGGTCGGGGAGAAATTCGTCGAGGTTGTCGGCCACGTATTCGGCCCACTCGTTCGGGGTGTCTGCGCGAAGTTTGTACATGATTTGATGGGGGGGGGTGGGAATGGAGTTGGTTGCGGCGCGCGAAGGCGCCACAAACTACGCGGCAGGTTGCGCAAAAAGCAAGCATGGGCGACGGCCAGGGTGTGACCGGCAGTTCGCAGGTCGGGTTTGGGGGCGGTCAACAGCTTTCGGGGGAGGCAATGGGTAGATCCTGGAAGGAAGTAAGGGAGAATGTCTCTGCAAAGGCATCTACGAATTCGAAATGCGGATCCTCGCTCCAGTGGACGGCGCCGGCGTGCCAGAAGTTGTCGGTCTGTTCCAGTTTGCGGGTGTGCTCGGCGACGAGTTGGCCCTGCAGGGCAACGCGAACTCTGGCCTGGATCGGCCCCCAGCAATTATCCCGGTAGACGTGGACGCCTGCGTCGTGGCGACCGTCTTCCGGGTCGTCGTGGATGATAATCTCGGGACCTATTCCCCACATGTCGTCGATGGTCATCTCAGCGTTAACCCTGCCGTCGCCGTTCCAATCCTGTTGGGGATAATCCCAGTAGATGGAGTTAAAGGGGTCGCCCCAGCTTCCGTCGGGGCGTACGTAATGAAGGTCGAGATCCGTGCCGTGTCGGTCAGAGGAATTGACACCGCCGACGGCTTCGACGGCGGGAGTCGTCCAGGACAATTCGAGGTAGACGTCGGCGTCGGTGGTGGTTTCGATCTCGACGGTGGCAGGTTCGCAGTTGACGACGCCGTCTTCGTCCTGGACCTCTACTTCGAGGACATAAATTCCCAGCAAGGGAGTACGGACGGAGGCTTCGGCCTGATTCGGATTGTCCACCCCGATGTCGGCCCCGTCGGGCTGTTCGATGACGGACCACCGGTAGGTAAATTTATTGCTCTCGGCGGGGTCGACGACTTCGGCCATGAGATTGACCATTCCGTAGCCTCGAAAGCCTTCGATGACGACGGAGTCCGCAAAGGGTCCGGGGCCGCCGCCGAGTTCGACGGCGGCGCCCTGCGCCTCGACGTGGGGACAGGAGGCGTCGACGCCGTCGCCCGTGAGGCGAATGGACCGGATGGGATCGGCGGGGCTATTGGTGGCGATGTCGACTCTGCCTTCGTGAGAGTTCGCGACGTCCGGTGAATACTCTACAAAAAACGCAGCCGATGCGGCGGGAGCGAGCATGTCGAGGTCGTCACCGACGAGGGAAAAGCTCTCGTCGCCATCGTCGACGAGGTCGATGGCCTCGATGTGCAGGTCGGCGTAGACGGAGCAATTTCGCAGGGTGACGATACGAGAATTTTGATGGCCGATGCTGACGGAACCGAAGTCGATCAAAGAGGCCGTAGATACGTCGATGCAGGGGGTGGCACCATTTCCGCTTAGTTCTACGATCCTGTCGGGAAGGGAGGGGTCATTGCTGACGATCTCCAATGTTCCTGAGGTGGGCTCGAGAGGCCAGTGAGAAAATTCGAGGGTCACCGTCAGGGAGTCATCGCTTTCCTCGTCGAGGGTGGCCGAGCCGTCGTCGTCGGCGCCGATGATTTCGAGGACGGTGAAAAAATCGGAGCCCGAGGTGAGGTCGATGGATTCGATCTCGAGCGGCGCCGAGCCGACGTTTTGAATCGTCACCGACTTTTGTTGAACTTCGTCAAAGGGCGCCGGCGGGAAGGCGACATGAGGAGGGGAGACCCGGAGGGCCGGTTCGGGGTCCGGCGGCGGAGGGGGGTCGGTCTTCCCCTTATTTTCCGGTTGCTGGAATTCCCAGTCGTCGTTGTCTGCGTTGGCGTCGGTGGATTCGGCGCCGCAGCCGATGGCGAGGGTGACGAAAAGAAAGGCGATCGAAAAGTGGGCGAAAAATCTTAGTCCATTCATTGCGCTCCTCCCGGGGGCGTCGGCACATTTAAGTTGATGTGACAATAGCAGAAAGGTGGCGATGGGACCATTGGGGTTGGCGACTCGAGTGTGATCCACCTTGATCGGCTGTAGAACTCGATGTGGTCGAGCCCGCCCCCTGGCCCTGGCCCTGTCCCCGGCCCGGGCCCGAAGTAAACCTTGACCCATGTCCTTGCCCTTGCTCGCAGTTTTGGAGTGGGAAAAGGCGGGCCAGGGCGAGGGCCAGGGCCGGGGCCGGGGACAGGGCGAGGGCGAGGGCGAGGGACCGGGCCAGGGAACTACTACCGGCGGAGACCGATCACACTCGATGGGCCGGGGGATTGGAGCGCAACCGTTGAATGCGCTACAGTGCTGGCCAACAAATGGAAGAAAAAACCGAACTCCCCGAGAGCAAGGGCCGGTGATGGAAAGACAATGGCAGATGAGGTGGATGGTGATGGCCGTGGCGGCGCTCTTTCTGGCCGGCTGTGGCAAAACGCTTCCCCTGTGGGATTGCGAGCGCGATGCCGATTGTGGGTCTCATCAGTATTGCTCCGGTGGCTTCTGTCTCGACGAAGAAGAAGACGACGACGAGAAGAACGACGAACCCGGTCCCTGTCCGGAGGGGTTGACCTTATGTGACGACCAATGTGTGGACATTTCGACGGATATGGATCATTGCGGTGGGTGCAATTTGATCTGCTTTTCTACCGAGGGAGTTTGTGAGGATGGCTATTGTGCGCCCCCTCCTCCCTGTCCGGGAACGGAGATGCATTGCGGTGGGGTTTGCGTCGATCCGATGAATGATCCCCAAAATTGCGGTGTTTGTGGCATAGAATGTGGCGATGGCGAGGTCTGCGAATTCGGCGAATGCGTGATGGAGACGATCCCCTTCTGCGATCCCGGGGAGGCTCCCTTCGGCGGCGGCGACGGGACTTCGGACCGCCCCTACACCATCTGCACCCCCGATCACCTTCGGGCCGTCGATGATTACCTGGACGCTCATTTCGAGTTGGCCGATGACATCGATATGCGTGGCGAGCCCTTCGAGGTGTTGGCCGATTATACGGGATCCTTCGGACAGTGGGAGGACGTATTTACGGGGCATTTCGACGGGGCGAACTTCGAGATATCGGAGCTGATCATCGACAGTCCCGACGAGAATGCCGTGGGACTCTTCGGGGTAAGTGACGGAGGTGAGATCAGGAATTTGAGCTTGAGAGATGCCTTCATCACCGGAGATCGTTATGTGGGTGGATTGGTGGGGATCAACGACGGTACGATCACGAAGGTGACGATAGATGCCGTAGTGACCGGCTCAGAGAGGGTCGGTGGTGTGGCCGGGTATAGTGAATCGACCTCCTCGATTGTCGATGCATCGGTAGAGGGGCAGGTCTACGGGAGCGACTACGTCGGTGGTGTGGTGGGAGAAAATCTGGGGACTGTGGAGAACTGTCAGGGGGAATCGACGGTAGACGGAGCAAGTGAAGTGGGGGGATTGGTGGGACGAAACGTCGGTGTGATCTCGCAATCCTATGCCGACGGAGGCGTCGATGGATCGTTTCGCGTCGGGGGATTGGTGGGAGAAAACCGAGGAGAGGTCGAACAGTCCTTTGCCACCGGTGACGTCAATAATAGCGGAAATAGCTCGGGAGGGCTGGTGGGGCGGGTTCACCCGAATGGAGAGGTGCGCGACTCCTATGCCCGTGGCGAGGTCAGCGGGATCTACGCCGTGGGGGGATTGGTGGGGGCGGTCGTCGTCTCCGGAGGGTTCGGGCCCGGCGGGGATCAGAATAGTGGCGAGGTCTACCGCTCTTTTTCCACGGGAGTCGTGAACTCTCAAGCCGGCGGTCCCCAGCAGGGTGGAGAGGGAGGGCTGGTGGGGCTGAATCAGGCCCCAGATCCCGGGGATAACGTATTCGACTCCTACTGGAACGTCGACTCCAGCGGGATGCAGGACAGCGCCGGGGGGGTTGGGCTAAACGACGAGCAATTCGAGGAGCAGGACAACTTTGAGGGCTTTGATTTCGAAGGCCTCTGGCAGATGGGCAGTGATGCTCCAATCTTGTCGTGGGAATAGGACCTTGGAGACGATGGCGAAGAGCAAGGGCCGGAAAAGGCAACAGCAAAGGGCGGGCCTGGGAGAGGGCCGGGGAACACGTGTCGACGGAAACCGATCCCTCCCGGCGAGTTAGCGGAATTGGTCTCCACGCGTTCAATGCGCTAGAGTGCATGATAGCAAAGAGTTGTGAACAATTGGCGTGACTGTGCCCGGACGGGGTCGGCGATGAGTGATGATTGGTCGGTGAACGGGGTATATAGGATTTTCGTCGTCGCAGCGGCGTTGTCCATGTGGTCGTTGGTTGCGGCCTGCGGATTCGATTCCGGATTCGACGGGACCTGTACATCCAACGACGATTGTCTCGTCGATCAGGTATGTGTTGACGGAACCTGTGTCAGCGACGATGGATTTCAGATCGGGGAGTGCGACGTCGGTGAGTCCTGGTGTGATGGGGCGTGCGTCGATCCTCAGACGAGTGACAATCATTGCGGAGGGTGCGGCAACGTCTGTGACGAGGGAGAAACCTGCCAACAGGGAAGCTGCGAGGAGGCACCACAGTGTGAAGAGTGGCAGGAGGCCTGTGGTGAGAACTGTGTGGACCTGGAGAGTGATCCTTCCCACTGCGGTGCCTGTTACGACAGTTGCGGGTCCGGTTCTGTCTGTGAAGAAGGCGGCTGTGTCCAGGTCTCGGAGTGCGACAGCGGCGAAGTCATCTGTGATGATGTGGATGGCGGCTGGAGTTGTGCCGATCTCGACAATAGCGACGATCACTGCGGGGCTTGTGGCTCGTCCTGTGGGGCGGGGGAGAGCTGTCAGGAGGGAGTGTGTGTTGCTGAGGTCGATGAGTGCGACGATGGCGAGGAGCTCTGTTCGGGCCAATGTGTAAATTCCCAAAATGATCCGGATCATTGCGGCGATTGCGGCTTTATCTGTGCACCCGGTCAGGTCTGCAGTGAGGGAAGTTGTATCTGTCCCGACGGGCAGACCCTGTGCGGCGGGCAATGTGTGGACACCGACAGCAATACCAGTTTTTGCGGCGGCTGCGACAATGCCTGCGAAGACAGCGAGGTCTGTTATGAGGGAAGCTGTCAGGACGACTGCGACGAAGGTCAGGACAACCAGGCGCTCTGTGGAGATCAGTGCGTCAATCCCGAGACCAACGTCGAGCACTGTGGCGGATGTGACGCCGAATGCGAGACCATCGAGGGGGCCCAACGCAGTTGCGTCGACGGCCAGTGCCTCTACACCTGCCTCGATTCGGCGCAGACCTTCTGCCCCGAGACCGGCGAGTGTGTGAATACACAGACCGATGATGCGAACTGCGGCGGCTGTGGGCTGTCCTGTGGGGCCGGCGAGTCCTGCGTAGGGGGAAGCTGTACTTCCGATTGTGCCCCGGGAACCACCGAGTGTAGCGGAAGTTGTGTGGATACGGATACGGACGTCGACAATTGCGGCGGCTGCGGACAGAGCTGTGGACCCGTGTCCTTCGGAGAGCCCATCTGTGAGAACGGCCAATGTGGTCTGGTCTGCGACGCGGGCTTCGAGGAGTGCAGCGGTAGCTGTGTAAATACGTCGACGGACGAGCAGAATTGCGGAGGTTGCGGGCTTAGCTGTGCGAGCGGAGAATTCTGTGATGGTGGCTCCTGCCAGTCGGAAGTCCCCGATTGCGATCCCAACGCCGCTCCCTTCGGCGGAGGGAACGGGAGCACCTCGGAACCCTTTCGAATCTGCACGGCGGCCCACCTGCAGTCTGTTGAGGATCACCTGGATGCACAATTCGTGCTGAACGACGACATCGATCTGGCTGGAGTGTCCTTCGAGATGTTGGCCAGCTTCAGCGGCACCTTCGGAGAGTGGACGAACGCGTTTACGGGCCGCCTCGACGGACAGGGATATCGGATTCAGAACCTGACGATCGTCGAGAGCGGAGATGCCGTGGGCCTTTTTGGGGTCATCGATGGCGGTGAGATCGTCAATCTGGAGTTGGTCAATGCCAATGTGCAGGGAAATCGGTTTGTGGGCGGCCTGGTGGGGATCAATGACGGAATCATCGAAGACGTGACGGTGGACGCCGATCTTTCGGCGACCAATCGGGTCGGTGGATTGGTGGGATATAATAACGCAGCGGGCACGCTCTCGAACTCCACGACCAGTGGCCAGGTCTCGGCGACCAGTCGGGCCGGGGGGCTGGTGGGGGTCAACGTGGGAGCGATTGAGAACTCTTTGAGTTCGGCTTCCACGTCGGCCACGGACCGTGTGGGAGGCCTGGTGGGCCTGAGCGTGGGAGAGATCAGAGGTTCACAGAGTTCGTCCGCCGTAGAGGGACAAGAACTGGTGGGCGGTCTGGTGGGAGACAATAACGAGGGCGGAGCGTGTGTGATAGAGGGTTCTCATGCCACGGGAGCGGTGACGGGCACCGGCGGCGGAGAGATGATCGGGGGATTGGCGGGACGCAATCATATCGGATGTAGCATCGCCGACTCCTACGCCGAGGGAGCGGTCTCCGCCCCGGGAAGTCAGGCCGTGGGAGGCCTGGTGGGGTGGGCGAGGCCGGAGTCGACGATGGTCGATTGTTGGGCCGGCGGGAATGTGACGGGTGGTGAGTATACGGGCGGGCTTGCGGGGAGGGTGTCGAGCATCGGCGGAGAGGATTGGTCCGAGAACGAAGCTCCCGTGGACAATTGTCAGGCCACGGGCGGGGTCGTCGGTGGCGACTCCACGGGAGGCCTGATCGGGCGGCTGGAAGGAACGGTGGTCGACTCCTCGGCCGCGGGCAACGTCAATGGCGATAATTGGGTGGGCGGTCTGGTGGGTAACGTGCGCCAGACGGATTGGGGCACCCACGGAACCATCATCGCCAGTCGCGCCACGGGCGATGTCAACGGCAATAACCGAACGGGAGGTCTGGTGGGCTATCACGAGGGAGCGGTGGAGTCTTCCAATACCGGCGGAGTTGGATCGGTCAACGGAGCCTTTGAGGTGGGTGGATTGGTGGGCCGGAGTACGGGGAGAATCTTTCAATCCTATTCGGATCGCGATGTAGGAGGGCAGTTTCGCGTCGGCGGTCTGGTGGGAGAAAACCGCAGCGAGGTACGGCAGTGTTTTTCCACCGGTGAGGTCTTCAACAGCGGCAATACCACAGGGGGATTGGCAGGACGGGTGCATGATAACGGAGCCGTCATCGATAGCTACGCCACGGGAGGCGTGGAGGGACAGTTGTATGTGGGGGGCCTTGTGGGAGTCGTCGCCGGGGGATTGACCGGATCCAGCGGCGATGTTTTTAGCTCCTATTCTACGGGCAGTGTCGAAGGTAGCAGCGTGGGCGGCTGGAGCATCGGGGGATTGGTGGGAGATAGCAATGGAAGCGTCACTAGCTCGTATTGGAATATGGATACCAGCGGTTGGAGCTCCAGCGACGGTGGTACGGGGCTGACGAACGTACAATTCGGACAGCAGGGGAGTTTTGGCGGGTTTTATTTCGGCTCGGTGTGGGTGATGGGAAGCGATCGGCCTGTGTTGGGATGGGAGTGACCGTCAAAAATAGGGCCAACCGTCGGGTACCGCGAATCCGCGCGTGACCTCGCGCCACTGGCCGTCGTCGCTGACGAGACCGGCCAGCAGGGTCGGCCGATTTGGCTGCGCAACAGAGGGGAGGTCGTCGAAGTCGTGGAGGCGATCCCCGTCGGTGACGAAGGCCTGCGACATCCAACGGCGTGGAGGGAGGATCAGCCAGCGGGTGTCGTCGGCGATGTCGATGTGCTCTTGCACTGATGGCAGATGCCGATGGTGGAGCCACCATCCCCGTAGCCCGTAGGGATTGACGTCTGGCGGGTAATGGACGTCGAACTCGCCGATAAGGGGAAGAAAGAGATAGCCCTTGATAAATGCGCGTGGGGTGGGATCGGGCTCGACGTTCAGAGCATTTAATGCCCGCCTGGCTGCGGGGTGAGTATGCAGCCGCAACTGCTGGCCGCGCATCTTCGCCCACTTTCGGTCCAGTCGGTCCGAGGGATCTGGGCCATACCACCGAAATTGTCCGTCCGGTGCGGGATGACCGAGATAGAATTTGAGGGCCAACTCCCAGTGCCACAGCGTGGCGTCGCGATAAAAGAGGAGATCGAATTCACCGACGGTGCGACTGCCGTCGTAGACCTGCCAGTTGGAGGCGGCAAGCCTCGCCGGTGGTACCTCTTCGAGCCAGGTGCGAATCAGGAATTCGAAATATTCGCCAACTCCGTTGACGTCGCGGCGCCGCAGGGTACGGCTCAGTTTGGAGTTTCGGCCGTCGAGCTTCTTGAGCAGGCCGAGATAGCGCGCTGTCTCCCGCCGGCGCCATGCTGGGTCTACCGTGCAGGGATGGTCGATGAGCATCGGGCTGTGAAGGGCCCAGTACAGATCTCGGACCAGCTGTGTGTCGAAACGTGGGGACATGGGATGAAGAATGCGGTTTATTGGGTGATTGGTATGATCCGGTTGATTCGCTACACTGACGGCGACCAGTTTAGAGTGGAAGTAAGTACTGACTCATAGATAACGGAAACGGTGATGGCAAAGAACAATTCCAATCGCAGGGTCGAGCTCAGGTGGTGGATGGCGGCGATCGCAGTCGGGATATGGCTGGTAGCCTCCTGCGGATATGATAGCAGCCTTGGGAATGTGGAGTGCGACAGCGACGACGACTGCCCCGAGGGTGCGGTCTGCGAGATGGGTTATTGCGTCGCCGGTGAGGGAGATCCGGAGTGCGAGGACGAAGAAGAATTATGTGATGAGAGTTGTGTGGATGTCACGAGCGACAGCGATCACTGTGGGGGATGCAATATCTCTTGTGAGGACGGAGAGCATTGCGACGACGGGGATTGCGTCGACGACGAAGTCGAATGTGAGGAGGGTGAGCAATTGTGTCAGGGCCGATGTGTGGATCTGATGAGCGATGAGGAACACTGCGGCGACTGTAATGTGGAGTGCGGCGCCGAAGAGTATTGTGATGATGGTGTATGCAGGGGAGACGACGAAAATGATTGCGAGGACGATGAAGAGTGGTGCTCCGGCCAGTGCGTGGATCTGACGTCGAATGACGATCATTGCGGCGAATGTGGTCTCGGCTGTGAAGAGGACCAGATCTGTGTCGACAGTATTTGCCAGGACGTCCCGGAATGTGAAGAGGGGGAATTGGCCTGCGGAATGGAGTGCGTCGATCCCAGAGTCGACACAGAGCATTGCGGAGGATGTGACGAGGCCTGTGGAGATGGAGAGTATTGCCAGGCCGGACAATGTGTCGACGAATGCGGCGAAGGCGAAGAGGGGGAGTCCTTTGAGGTCTGCGGAGAGGAGGAGCTGTGTATCGATACGAATCGGTCCATCGAGCACTGCGGAGAGTGTGACCGTGCCTGCGAGGAGGTTTCCGGCGCGACGGGGCAGTGTGTCGATGGCGAATGTGTCTATCAATGCGACGACGCCGACCTGGGATACGGGTATTGCCCGGAGGAGGGCATAGAGGCGGGACAGGACACAGGCCAGGGAGCTTGCTTCGATCTGGAGGGCGATCTCGATCACTGCGGGGCGTGCTTCCAGGAGTGCCCCGATCCTTCGGCGCAGGACGCCGACGCCTATGCGGAGTGCGAAGACGGACAATGTGTCTTCCAATGCTCCGGAGAGGACTTCGAATTCTGCGGCTTTCAGGAGGATGTGGACGACGGAGAGCTCGATCTGGAGGGGGCTTCCTGCGTCAATATTCAGGAGGATCTCGATCACTGCGGAGCTTGTGGGGAGAGCTGTCCCGACGACCCGCTGGGGACGGTCCAATGCGTCGACGGAAGCTGTGAGGTGGAGTGCGACGGCGACGAGAATATCGAGGAATGCGAGGAGGGAGTCTGTGTGGATACGCACTCCAGTGACGAGCATTGTGGAGGTTGCGACCAGGGTTGTGCAGCCAACGAGATCTGTCAGGGCGGCCACTGTACGGAGCTTCCGGAATGTCAGGTGGATCCAGACGAACCCTTTGGAGGAGGAAGCGGTGAGCCGGGAGATCCCTTCGTGATCTGCGAGGCCGACCATCTTCGAAATATCGAAGCCGAAGGACAGTGGAACGCTCATTTCGTGCAGGTCGACGATATAGATTTTTCCGGTGAGGCGCCGATGGAGCCAATCGGACAGGGATATTTGCAATCAACGGGGATTGGCACAGGCGACTGGCAGGACACCTTTTCGGGGAGCTACGACGGGCACGGATTTGAGATCACCAATATAGAGATCAACGGCGGGAGCGAGGCTCGAACGGGACTGTTCGGATTCGTGGTCACAGGGGCGGCGGTGCAGAATGTGAGGCTCGTCAACCCCACCGTGGTCGGTCTGGTGGATACGGGAGCGGTGGTGGGGCGAAATGCAGGGGTCGTGGAGAATGTGAGCGTCGAAAATGCCACCGTGGAGGGGACGGAGAGCGTGGGAGGGGTGGTGGGTCGAAACCACCAGACTCTGCGGATTGTGGAGGTGGACGACTTGAATGTGGAAGGAAATCAATATGTGGGAGGGGTGGTGGGGCAAAACCATGGGGGCCTATCGGAGGCGAGTGTCTGGGGTGAAGCGACGTGGATCAGCGGCGATGTGGACGTGGGAGGGCTTGTGGGTCGCAATGACCAATCGGTGGAGAATTCCCAGGTTCTGGAGGCGACGGTGGAGGCGTCGGGAGTGCGCGTCGGGGGAGCGGTGGGATATAATGTGTCGGCAGGAACGGTCAGCGCCGTGGCGGCGAAAGCGACGGTGATGGGGACCGAGGACGTGGGAGGGCTGGTGGGGCGGACCAACGGCGCCGTGACGCAAGGGGAATTTCACGGAGACGTCGTCGGAGACGATAGAGTGGGGGGATTGGTGGGCCGCGTGGCCGCTGCCAGCAATATATACGGCTCTTATCAGGGCACGGTCGCCAACTCGGAGGTCAAGCAGGGAACGTCGGTCACCGGCGACTGGCATGTGGGTGGACTTGTGGGAACTAGTCAGGGACACCTCAGTGATTCCTATTCGGCGGCACAGGTGGAGGGTCACGAGCGCCGCGTCGGTGGTCTCGTAGGAGAGAAGGAGGGGGGTTCGGTGACCAGGTGCAGTGCCTCGGGAGACGTCACCGGCTTGGGCGAGGTGAATTCGGTGGGAGGATTGGTGGGGCGGGTGAACTCCTTTCAGGTGACGATCAGCGAGTCTCATGCATCGGGAGCGGTCAGCGGAAACGGCTTTGTCGGTGGATTGGTGGGGAGTCTGTGGGGCCATGTGGCGGACTCGTCGGCCGAAGGGGATGTGTCGGCCTC
>SLPW01000049.1 GCA_007131755.1 Myxococcales bacterium
CCCGATTTTGCTTCGCGTCGGCAAATCACGTTTGGGCAACCATTTCCCTCCGGAGGGAGGAGGAAAACCCGGAAAAAACAACAACAAAGGACGGGCCTGGGCGAGGGCCGGGGCCCGGGCCGGGGAACAACAACCGACGGAAACCGATCACATCCAATTAGGACGGACACTGGCGGAACAGGCTGGGGTTATGAGATGTTGTGGAGTCGAAGGCATCGAATGGGTTTACGAGCCGAGGAGAGTCATGGAGCTGGAGCGATTCAATACCATTATGCGCGTACGGGTTCTGGCGAGCGCGATCGTCTTCGCCATTTTCATCGGGGTGTCGTTGCACGGCGTGATGACGGGCTGGCATCACGACAATCCGACGCCGGCGATAGCTCTGCTGCTCATCGCCTTTTTTAGCTGGCCACGCCGGGCAATGCCGAAAGGATGGAAGCCCGATCCGGACTCTCAACAGGACCGCAGGCGCGAGAAGGCCAGGGGAATCCTTCAGCAGCGGCTCAATAGAGTGCGATTATTCTACTTCCTGGCCGCCGTCTTTTTGCTCGTGCTTCTGCCCTATTTTCTCGGCGACGTGGACTTCAACTTCGCCGGCTGGGTCTAGACCCGTGCTCGCTGCAATATCGCGGCCGGCGTAGATCGAGGAGAGGACTGCCGATAGGCAGGAGCCAATCGTCTCCGACGAGGGGGCGCCTTCTTTGAGTTGTCTGTGAGGAGAATTCCGTGAAAGTTGGTCGATGGTCTTTGTCGGTGGCGTTTTGCCTGGCGACGGCGTTGGGTTGTTCGTCGGCGCCGCAACCGGTGGAAGAAGAAAAGGGGCGAGACCTCGACGATTGCGTCAGTGAAGAGGGGCAGCGCTTCTTGACCTACTGTGCGTCCAAGGATGCCGCCGAACTCGCCGCACGTCAGCATGGAATCGAAGCGGGGGCGCAGGAGAAAGGAGCGGAGAATCTGGTATCTCTGCCTGTCGACGGTGCGCCGGTGCGCGGAGAGAGGGACGCGCCGCTGACGGTACATTTATTCTCGGACCTCAGTTGCGAGGACTGCCGGGCGGTCTACGATCGGCTCACGGCCGAGATCGACGGTCATCCGGGAGAGATGCGCCTGGTCTTTCGGCACGCGCCGATGGACGATATGGGACAACAGGTGGCGCGGGCGGCGATCGCGGCGGACGAACAGGGGAAGTTCTGGGAGTTCGTCGACACCTTATACGACCTTCCCGCGTTGCCTTCGCAGGATCAGTGGCCGAAGGTGGTGGAAGCGGCCGGGCTGGACGTAGAGCGCTGGGAGCAGGATCGTCGAAGCCCGATGATCGACGCTGTATTGGAGCACGACGCCATCCACGCCGAGGAGGTTGGTCTGGTGCAGGCGCCGACCTATTTCGTCAACGGCATTCGAAAGGTGGGTGGGGTGGCGATTCAGGAGTTCGACGAGGTGATCGCCGAGGAGCGTGAATACGTGGCGGCCATGGAGGACGCCGGGCTTTCGGGCGCTGATATTAGTTGGCGTCGGATCCTGCAAAATTATCAACCCGTGGACTGGGAAGAGGTCGAAGAGCAGCGCCGTAGGCTGGAGGCGGAGCTCACGGTGGTCCACGTTCCCCTGGGAGAGTCGCCCCAGCGAGGGGCGTCGCCACAGGAGAGCCTCGTGACGGTGGTGGTCTTCGTCGACCTTCGCTGCGGCTATAGTGCGCAGGCCTCGGCGGAGCTGAGGGCCCTGGTCGAGCACTACGACGACCAGGGAATGCGGCTGGTCTTCAAGCACTTCCCGCTACCCATGCACGAAGACGCGGGCCGACTCGCAAGAGCTTCGGTGCTCGCCAATCAGGCAGGAGCGTTCTGGGACTTCGTCGATGCCGTATATATGGGTGAGACGAGGATAGACGACACCAACCTCGAGAGTACCCTTCGCGATCTCGGATGGCATGGCGAGGACTTCGAGGCGTCGATGGAAGACGAAGAAGTCCGGGCCGCCGTCGAGAACGACCGTCGACTTGGCGAGGAGTTGGGGATCACGGGGACCCCGACGATGTATGTCAACGGCATTGAGCTCGTCGGGGTCTATCCGGGCCCTGAATTGGCTCCGCTGATAGAAGATCAGATCGCCCTTGCGCTCTCCATCCAAGACATGACGGGCAGCAGTGGGGCGGAATTGTACCGAGAGTTGATCGAGGTCAATCGGGGATTTTGAGTCGTCCTACTACGCCCTGAGCACTCGTTGACGGTGCGTCTGCGCGTCGAGAACGACCTGATGCGGCGTTGCAAATACTCGACGATACCGCTTTCGCTCAGGTATCGCCTGCGCTTTGCGCCTTGCTCAGTCCGCCCTCGCCATTGCAGCCACTACCGTCAACTTCGGCTCAAGGCGTAATGATCTGGTAAGGAATCGGGGATGGGGAGTGTTGTGCGTCCGAAGTTATTCTGGGAGCATTCGTTGTCCATACGAAAGTGTCCCATAAGTGAGGATTGATGTGATGAATGAGTCCCCACGAAAGCCTCGAGAGGTACAGCAAGTCTCTCCGGTCGTCGGTGAGCGCTATGAAGTGCTGCGACCGTTGGGAGCGGGCTCGCAGGGATGGACCTTTTTGGCCCGCGATCATCAACGGGGCGAAGAGGTGGCTCTGAAGGAGCTCGATCTGAGTCAGGCCGATGATTGGAAGGCCGTCGAGCTCTTCGAGCGAGAGGGGAGAGTGCTCAGTCATCTAAATCATCGGGGCATCCCCCGTTATGTCGATGCATTTCACCACAGCGATGAGGAGGGAAAAGAGCGTTTCTTTCTCGTCCAGGAATACGTGGAGGGAGATGATCTTGCGGAGTTGATGGAGCAGGGGAAGAACTGGAGCGAGGCGGAAGTCAAAGACGTGATACGCCAGGTTCTGGAGATCTTGGTCTATCTTCAGGATCGAAGCCCTCCGGTGATCCACAGGGATATCAAGCCCTCGAACCTTATTCTCCGTCGCGACGGGACGGTGGTCCTCATCGACTTCGGGGCCGTTCAGTCCGTCATTCCCGACTCCGGTGGGGGATCGACCATCATCGGCACCACGGGATATATGTCGGTGGAACAGTTGATGGGTCGGGCCGTGCCGGCGACCGACTTATATGCCCTGGGGGCGACGGCGATCCACCTGTTGAGCCGTCGCCATCCCAATGAGTTGCCCGTAGAGAATATGAGGTTGTCCTTTCGGTCCTTCGTCAATATCTCCGATGGCTTTTCGTCCTATCTGGAGCAATTGGTGGAGCCCGATGTTCAAAAGCGTTTTTCCACGGCCCGCGAGGCTCTGGAAGCGTTGAGAGCGTTGGATCGGCCGGCAGATCCGCCGGCGATTACCCGGAGCCACTCCACGGGCGCAGAGCCCCCGCCGGTGATCGAGATACGGAGAATCGACCGGTTTATGATGGGAATCGGTGGAAAGCTGGCGTTGGTGGCTGGTGTGGGACTTTTCTTGGTCGCCCTGGCATTTCCCATCACCAATTGCGGTCGGATTTCCGGAAAGGTGATGGGATATAATGAGATAGTGGAGGCGCCGCTATACGAATGTGATATCGTCGCCGAGGAATTGGGAGAAAATATCCGGATTCCCGTCATCGGGTTTCAGAATGGACAAACGTCGTCCGGAAGCTCAACGGGAAGCGCGGCGTGGCGATATCCAGTGGCCGGTGACGATCGGCGGGCCACGTACCGATTTACTGCACGCCTTTCCAACGGCCATTGGAGATTGACGTCGGCAAGGCTGGTCGTCGACGGCAGGCAGATCGATTTGATGGACTGTTGAGAGCGAGGGCGCTCCCCACCCTCGATGCGAAAGAGCAGGTCGTCGGATGGGGCGGGGAATAGATCGCATCGCAGCGTTGAAAATCCGGACAGGGCGGGGTATTCGATGCAGTTGGTGTCGAAATCCACGATAAGGGGTCGCCATGTCCATACAGAAGGAAGAGCAAATTGCAGGGGAAGAGGCGCTGAGGGATGTGCGTCAAAAACGGGTGGTACCCGTGCCGATCGAGCC
>SLPW01000505.1 GCA_007131755.1 Myxococcales bacterium
CCGGGGGCCAGTGAGAGTCGAAGCCAGCTTCTTCCGGAGTGTGCAGGGGGGCGGAGGTGATCCCTATTCGAGGCCTCGACTCGAAGCACATCGTGATTATTGGTGGCCGGACTCGACGGTTCTTTCCTTTTTCGACGGATAGCTCAATGCACTTCGAAAGCGATCACGGCCCCATCGTCTATGATATCAGCGGTCCCGAAGACGCACCTGCGGTAGTATGTACCCATGGTCTGAGTATGGACCGCCGTACCTTCGATGTTCAGGTGGAGGCTCTCAGCGATCAATACCGGGTTTTGACCTGGGATATGCCGGGCCACGGCGAATCGGTGGGGTTCGACGGGCGACGATTTACGTTCGCCCTGATGGCTGAATGTCTTGTCGGGGTCATGGATGATGTCGGGATCGATAGGGCTGCGCTGTTGGGCGTCTCGCTGGGAAGCCTGGTCAATCAATATGTCGCCTACCACCATCCGGAGCGGGTCACGGCAGTGATCGACGTCGGCGGGTTGCCGCTTCACAAGCAGATGAGCGCTGGTTCCTCCATGGCCTGGCGGATGGCTGCCCTGCTGGGAACACTGATTCCGGAGAAGACCTACTATCGGCTCTTCGCCAAGGAGCGCTCCACCGATGAGGACACGCGTCGATATATGGAAGAGTGCATTGCCGAGATGGGAAAACGCCAGGTGCGTCGATTCACGAATGCCTATATTGCCGATCAGACGGAGGGAATCCCGGCGCCCCCGGAGCAGCCCCTGTTGATCATCAATGGTGAGGAGGAGATCTCCTTTGTCGCCACACGTTCCCAGCAGTGGCATGAGGAGATCCCAAATAGCCGGCGCGTCGTGATCGACGAGGCAGGTCATATCGCAAACCAGGATAACCCCGAGGTGTTCAACCAGACGGTGGCGACCTTTCTGCAGTCTGTGGACGAAAGAGCTGCCAACCAATCGACACACGAATTGTGAAAAGCGCGAAGCCCGGACGTGGCGGGGGACCCAGGGCCTTCATGGCGAAACTGCAACCGAGAGCGGCGTAATCTGTAACGACATTTACGGGCAATTAGTTGGAAAGCCGGAGATCTTCTTCCACCGGTCATGGTGGGTCAATGCCATTCAGCCCAAAAAAAGAGAAATAGGAGATGGGGGGATGGGGGAGGTGGGGGGATAAAAACAACCCCATTCTCGAGGAATCGGTAATCACTACATTTCAATTTATAGCAACGATGGCGGGGCCTTCCGACGACCGACGCTCTGTGGTTGCTCGAAGGGAAGCGATCCGTCCCCGGGCTCCCTACGGTCACCCGGGGTTACCACCGGCGACCTGGTTGTTCGGGCACATCGGCCACCGTCATCGAAGGCAGCCTACAAATTGTAGTTTGCGCCGTGGTGCAGGCGCCGAAAATAGAGAGACGTGGGATAACTTCGGGTCCAGAGCGGGTTTGGCCCGTAGTTGATTGAGATGGATGGTAAGGGGCCAGACTAACGGACACCGCGGCGTATCTCGATCGCGCTCAGATTCGGTCTTGTCACGCGAAATACGTCGAGGTGGCGATACTCCGGACGGTCGAGGAGTTCCGGGTACTCCCGTCGCCGTCGACGCCATGTCTTGGCGGCCCACAGGATGACCGAATCTCTCGAAAAGAATTGCTGGCGCAGAGTCTCCTGGCAGCCCTCGAAAGGATCAGCAGGTCCGAAAATCCGCCGCAGAGTCCTCCAGATGATGCGGGACATGACGACGGGAAACGAAAAGTCGAGCCAGATGACGGCATCAGCGCGTGGCCAAGTTACATCGCGAACCTTGGAATAATTTCCGTCCACCACCCACTGATTGCCGACCGTTGCCTGTTCGACGGCCTCTCGAAACTCTTTGTCGGGCATCATCTCCCAGCCCGGCAGCCAGTGAATGACATCCAACTCCACATGGGGACAGCCGAACACCGCGGCAAGTGCTGCGCTCAACGTCGTCTTTCCCGATCCCGACGTGCCCACCACTACGTACCGATCGTGGGGCTCGCCGTCTTCGGCACAGAAGAGCGATTGCAGCCCCTGCATTGAGTTGTCGTTCTCCATGTCTGACACCATCCGCATCAGGCGTTGAGTGCCGTCACCTACCGCCGTCACCTACCGGAAGCTGAAGTAACGCTCCGATTCGACCTTTGTTTCGACCACCGTCGGGTTCGTCGTTATTCACAAGAGTTCTCCTCATGGGGCCTGGAGTTGGTGCTCGTCAGCCATACAAGGGCCGACGGTATAGTCGGGCCCGACACTGATTGCCAGGTCGGCATTCCGATGGGGTGTGATTCAACCCTGTCGGTACGAGCAACGGACCCACTCCCTCTGGTGCGATACCATCCCTGGTATCGATCGATGGCAGGGATGCCATCGCACCATGGCTTTTCGGCTCACCGACGGAAACCGATCACACCCTTCCGATGGTCATAGAAGGGATCGGAGCCCGGCGGGTGACCGTTGTCTTGGTAGCCCTGGGTGGCGAGGGTTGGGTCACCCAGGGAGCGTCGGTGCGGGGAGCGAACAACCCTCGCGGGCCGCCTCACCGCCGATCCCCCGGGCTCTCTACGCCCACCCGGGGTGCCGGGTGCTGTCGGGCATGTGCGGAGGATGTATAAGGCGCCCTGCCATCGAAGGAAGCCCTCAATTCGAGTTCGGGTGAGATTGAACAGCGAAAGGAAAACGATGGACGAAGCCCATGACGAACGTATCTCGAAGTTGCTGCGTCACGATCGGACCATTCGTGTAATTGGTTTCGACGACGCTCCCTTCGAGCGGGCAAGTAGAGCGCCCGTGCCCATCGCCGGTGTGGTCTGTGCCGACGACCGCTTCGAGGGGATGGTGTGGGACGAGGTGACCCTCGATGGCGATGACGCTACGGAGGTGGTGGGGCGAAGGGT
Source organism: Myxococcales bacterium (assembly GCA_007131755.1). Lineage (GTDB taxonomy): Bacteria > Myxococcota_A > Bradymonadia > Bradymonadales > Bradymonadaceae > SLJM01. The sequence continues at coordinate 2,909 of SLPW01000505.1, forward strand.
GGCGAGCAGCAAATTTATGGAGCAGTTGCACGCGTTGTTCCTCGACGGCATCGCCGTGGCCGGTTTCAACGTCGTCGACGTCGTGGCGCTGTCGAGGCGGCTCGGGTTGCCGGTGGTCACGGTGATGCGCAGGCGGCCGGACTGGCAGGCCATCGAGGCGGCGCTGGACAACGTAGAAGATGGCAAGGCGCGCCTTGCGATGATGCGACGGGCCGGGCCGGTCCACCGCGGCGATGACGTATTCTTTCAGTCCCACGGGCTCAGCGCCGCGGTGGCCGTCGAGCTACTTCGACGCACGACACGCAAGGGCCATATCCCGGAGCCGATCCGGTTCGCCCATTTGATCGCCAGCGCCGTGGTCACCGGCGAGAGCGGGCGGCGGGCGTGATGCCCGGGTTCTCCGCACACCGACCAGCGCCATCGAAGGCACCCCTCAAATGGTAGTTTGCGCCGTCGTGCAGGCGCCTCAAATAGACGGACGTGGGATAGCCCGGGGCGTTGTTTGTCCTTTGGAGGTCGACTCGGAATCGACGGTAAGGGGCGAATGGACGTCATTCAATTTGGGGCGCCTGAAAAGCGGCGCGTAAAAGCGGCATTTGCGGGCAGTTGGATTCGGCGGGGAGGGAGTTGCGTCAATAGGTGACCCAGGTGGAGCCGGTGACCTCCATAATGCCCTGAGAAACTTCAACTTCCCCGCCGAGGAAAAAGAACGCGCCCGACTCTTCGGCGGAACCCATATGGCGCCGCCCCTGGGGCAGCGTTATATCGCCGGACACGGTCCACAGGCCGAGTTCGGGCGGGCCTACTACTTCCGCGGAGTGCACTCTATGGCTCAAGTTCCAATCGAAGCGACCTCCCCCGATTACGAAGAGATGATGGTCAGTAGTGGCCACGGAATAACCGGCGAGACTATTTGAGAGCGACGAGCTCGTGGAGTAGAGACAGGGTTCGTCCAGGTCTTCGATGGAATCGGCGCAGACCAACTCCCCGGGAGCAAAGGTGGTCTCACAGAGATCGAGCGCCTCGTCACAGGCCTGCTCACAGACGGAGTCCTCACAGTCGTCGACGCAACTCTGCCAGATGGTAGAGCACTCCA
>SLPW01000145.1 GCA_007131755.1 Myxococcales bacterium
CGAATGCTTCCGGTGCACTTGGGATTGCAAAAATGCCCCGCGATGAGGCCCTCGAGCCCGTCACGATCGACAGCGCCGAGGCCTTCGACCAACTCAGCTCCGGAAACCGCTTCGGCTGCGGAATCGCCTCCGATGGCTCTCTGTGGTGCTGGGGACGTAACGGCCAAGGCCAGCTCGGCCTCGGCGACGAGGGGCAACGCAATTCCCCCCATCTCGTCGACGACTCAGAGTGGACAGGCGTCTCCGCCGGACGTGAGCATGCCTGCGCTGTCCGCGACGACGGCACGCTATGGTGCTGGGGCTCCGGGCAGTTCGGGCAAATCGGGACCGACGAAGACCAATCCGAACCCTATCAAGTTGACGATCGAGACGATTGGGATTCCGTGACCGTCGGTGCTTTTTTCAGTTGTGCCCTACGCGACAATGACGAGTTGTACTGCTGGGGTAGAAATGACGACGGACAACTTGGACTCGGGGATACCGAAGAACATGAGGGAATCCTGCAGGTTGGCTCCGACGCAAATTGGGAGCAAGTCGAGGCCGGATTCAGCCATGTTTGCGGGATTCGAGACAATGACTCGCTGTGGTGCTGGGGCAGCGGATCCTTTGGGAGAACCGGCCACGGTCATACCTCCCGGGAGACGGCTCCGAAGCGCCTGGACACCGACAATGATTGGATCTCCGTCTCGGCCGGCAACACCCATACCTGTGGCATCCGCAACGACGACACTCTCTGGTGCTGGGGCAATGGCGGAAGTGGCCGGCTCGGGCTGGGAGAAGACACCCAATACGAGACGCCCCAACAGGTCGGCGGTGATACGAGCTGGGAAGTCGTGGCGGCCGGTGGATACCACACCTGCGCAATACGAAACGACGAGACCTGGTGCTGGGGTTTTGGGAGCACGGGACGTGTCGGTCATGGGACCGACGATAACGCCCTCAGTCCCACCCACGTCGGTGTTGGAGAGGACTGGTTCTCCGTGGTCGCTGGTGAGCAAAATACCCATGCAATCCACGCCGACGGATCGGCATGGTCCTGGGGTAATAACCAAAACGGTCAGCTCGGCGATGGATCCCTGTGGCAGAGCTTGCCTGTAGCGGTGACCCATCCCTGAACGCCAATCCATCTGACACCCTGCATTTTTCGTGCAGGGCGCTCGGTGCCTCCTTCTATTCGAGGAGGTATCCCTGTCGGCGACACCGGTCGAATTGCCTCGACCGGTGTCGCCGTTACTCGAGAATACCTTCCCACTACGCCGCAAACCCCACTCCTCCATCGAAGCTTATTGACCCTCCCCGTGAGAAACGAACGGGGAGGTGGGCCCAGGCCGGGATACCCGGCCGTCTGGGCCCGGAGGGGCCACTGCGTATTCCCCTGAACGGTTACGGCGCAAACTACCCTTTGAGCGCTGCCTTCGATGACGTTGGTCGGTGTACGGCGAACGTTCGCAGCAGCCTGCGCCAACTTCAACTCGCTGCGCATACTCGAAACCACCCGTTCGCCACTGGTAACCCCGGGTGACCGCAGGGAGCCCGAAGATGGGACGGGAAGCAATCGCGGAGCGTCGTTCGCCTGTCCTCGCTTTTGCGGGATCTGACCGCCGAGCGTGGCCATATATGCACCTCCTTCGCTCTTGCTGACCTTCACGACATCGCCCTTCCTACTCCCGGTTTCGGATCCGGGCCCCAGTTTTTATGCGGGTGATCCTATTTCCGGACGAGAACAAATTAGACCTGCGATACTGGACTTTGATATAAGGAAGACATATCGAATATTCACCGACCAACTAAAGATCGTAGAAGCCGAATTTTGACGTCGCACTTTGTCTTTGATGAGGTGAAAAATGAATTACTTGTCTGCATCCCGAATGGTGACATACCGAAACGCCTGTCTATTGGCGCTTGTGGCGACGACGATAATGACTGCGACTCGCTGTACTTGCGGCGAGGAGCAGTGGAAGGGCAATCAATTCGACCTCAGCGAAGACATCGGAATCGATGACGCTCAAAGTGAAGCCCTTGACGATACTGGTGCTGACGACGTCGACGCTTTCGTTCCGCTGACACTTCAACTCGAGGGAACTGCCCGCCAGGATCTGAACGAAGACAATGAGCCGGCATCGGTGTTGACCTTCGACTTCCGATGTCTGCCGGAATGTGACTTTAGTGAGTGTCTTCTGGCCTTCGAAGAGGACTTCGAGCAGAGCATCGACGAGTGTGAATCACCGTTGGAGAAAGTGGTCTACCAGGAGGGAACGTGGACCTTCAGCGTAGTCGCCGAATATGGCGAGCAGCGCCAAGAGGCTTCGGTGACCGTAACCACTTCGCTTCGGCCTTTCATCTCTCACTGGGATACCTCCGGAGGCCACTTCGGCAATCCCAGCCCGGAAAGCCAACAGATTTCCCTTCCGCTGGTCGACGACGGAGACTACAATTTCTTGGTCGAATGGGGAGACGGAACAAGCGATGTAATCACCGAATGGGATCAGCCGGCCGTCACGCACACCTACCCCGAAGTGGGGGAATATACGGTCGTGATCTACGGGCGAATCGACGGGTGGCTCTTTGCTGGGCAAGGGGATCGAAGAAAGATCCTCGAGCTTCGACAATGGGGGCCGTTGCGACTCGGTCAACATGACGGCGGATACTTCCGGGAAGCAACTGTCCTCGATCTCACTGCCGAAGACGCCCCGGATCTCAGTGGGACCACCACTATGGCCCGAGCCTTCGAGAACTGCTGTCGTGGCGGGGTAATCTCGGGCGAACTAAACCACTGGGACGTATCGAATATCACCGACATGCACGCCATGTTTCGCGGCGTATCCTACCTCGATGCCGACATAAATGACTGGGATGTTTCGAATGTCGAGGATATGAGCCAAATGTTCTCCGATCCCCATTTCAATACTAGTGAGGTCAACGTCGACATCAGCGGCTGGGATGTCTCCAATCTCGTCAACGCCGAGGAGATGTTCGCATTTGCCGAATCTTTCGACCGCGACCTGAGCAACTGGGACACCTCGTCGCTCCAAAATATGCGCAATATGTTCCTTGGAGCCCAGCAATTCAGCGCTGACCTCAGCGAATGGGACGTATCAAACGTCACTGATATGAGGGGATTATTCACCTCAACCTCGATTTCGGGAGGCCTCGACGAGTGGGATGTATCGAGCGTCACCGAAATGGGCTTTTTGTTTTACCGCACTGATTTTCGCGGAGATATCAGCAAATGGGATGTCTCCAATGTGGAGACCATGACAGAAATGTTCCACGGGGCCACCGAGTTCAACGCCGACATCAGTGGCTGGGACGTATCGAATGTCGAAGACATGCGCGCAATGTTTGGGGAGGCATCCAGTTTCGATAGAGATCTTTCGGACTGGAAAATCCACTCCGTCGCCGACATGGAAGCCATGTTTTATGATAGCGATCTTTCCGATGAAAACTATGACTCGATGTTGATCTCATGGAGCACTCAGAACGTACAGTCCGATGTTCTCTTCTCCGCTGGCTCCGCCGTCCCGACGAGCATCAGCGGCGAACAGGCTCGTGACTTTCTGGTCTATGAGCAGGGCTGGACCATAGAGGATGGAGAGGGAGTTCATAATTCGGACTGAAACCAGAGATATTGTCGAGCTCATCTTGGATTTTGTGGGCCGGCTAGTTAGTTCCCATCCGGAAAACCCATGAATGTCGCAGATGCCGGCTGAAATCGCGATCTGGCCATCCGCTCAACACTTGAAATAACTTACGGATATGACTGCGGTTTCGCGAAATGGCCATCTCATCGATTTCATCTCGGCCCTGCTCAAATTCGGCCTTTCCGGATGGGAACTAGTTATTGCTGAAAGCGCGGCGATGTTCGGTGGTAATGCGGGTGGCAATCAAGGCGGGTTTTCGTGTTACACTGTGTCATGAGAAACGCGGGTTGCTGAGATGTGGAATTAGAGAGTCACATCAACAGTTTACCCGCGTTTCTCGTTCAAGAAAAGGCTC
>SLPW01000369.1 GCA_007131755.1 Myxococcales bacterium
GTGACGTGGACAAAATTGTGTCCCGTCAGCGGGCTGGAGTTGAGGGGAAGGTCGCAGTGGTCGTTGATATCCTCCATGAAGATCGGCGCCGACCCGATATCGGAGCTGCAGACGGAGACGTCAAAGTACTCATCGCCTTGCTGAGCTTGGTCGTTGCAGTGGGGGCCATATTCGCCGACCTCGATCTCGTGATGGTCCTCGATGCGGCGAAAGCCGCCTGCCGGGTCGGCGAAGCGCACGGTGAGCCAGCCTTCACAGCCCAAGGCGAACATATCGTCTTCGTTGAAGGGAGATTGTTCGTTGTCGTCACCGGGGCAGATTCCACCGTAATCGGGATCGCTGCCGTCGAAGAGGGATGGGGGGAATCCCCAATCGCTGCCGTCACCGAATTCGTAATCATGCAAGGTGGCGTACTCCACCAGAGTGCCTCCGTCCCAGAGGGCGACCCACTGAATTTTAGCGCCGGCGGTCGGCCGATCGGAGGTTACATCGTTGCAGCGACTGGCGTTGGTGTCCCAGGTCCTGTCTTCGATGAGGACGGTGTTGTAATCAGCGCCGGGAAGTATGCAAGTTCCATTCTCGCAGATCTCATCGCCGGGGCAGTCGCTATGATCGGTGCATTCACCGCCGGGGTCGACACATTGGCCGCCTTCACAGATCAGGTCGCCGGCACAGTCGGTGTCATCGGTGCAGTCGTCATCGTCTCCGGGAATGCAGACGCCTTCTTCAGCTTCCGGGTCCGGGCGGTCGACGCAGATGTCGCCTTCTTCGATGCAGTCGCCGTCTTCCTGGCAGGAGTCGGTACAGGTGCCCTCATGGCAGATCTGACCGGCGATATTGCAGTCGTCGTCAAGATCACAGGCCTCGCCGGGTTGGATATCTTCGCAACCGGTCATAAAGGCCAAAAATCCGATGGCGATGATCAGATGGGTGAATAAAGCTCGATTCCGTTTCATGGTCATCCTCGCTGAGGTTGGAAAAAGCCCGGGTTCCACGTACCAGACGTAAATCCCAAAGCACTACGTGAACTGCTATATGCAAGAGTGTTGCCAACGCTCGGTACATCGCAGGGCGAGTGTCGAGGTCATGTTGGCTCTCGTCGTGTTATACGACGAAGAGGCGACCTTGATTCAACCCGTGTGGTGATTCGCATGCTGCACCGACATGATGCAGGTGACGTTGCGTCGGGTCATTGGATCCGACTTTATGCAAGGTATATCCCATCAATCGACGATTGTCACCTCAAGCTCGGAAAAATGAGTCAGATCGTCTCCCAGAATGATCTCGCAAGCGAAGTCGTCGGGAATGGAGAGGGCCCCGTCGCCCTGGCAAAGTGAGACTCGATAACGGCCCCATTGGATCTGTTCGTCGTCGAGGTCGAGGGGTTCTTCGCCGATACCGAGGGGGCATTCGGGGCCATCAGCGACGATCTGAACACGCCAGTTGTCCTGAAGATGTATCGGCTCGTATTGGCCGTCCACCAGCTCAATCCAGGCCTGTCCGCCAGGCCCCCCGAGGGAGGTATAGGGGGCATATAGAGGGTCTTCGACACAGGAACGGGAGTCGTCGAGAGTTACGGGGGCGGTGGCGAGTTCCGAGGAGGCGGTGTCATCGGAAGAAGTCAGCTTCACCACCGATCCGAAGCCGACAGCCGTATCGTATTCGTCACGTACCAAGAGTGCTCCGAGGTGAAGCTCACGGGGGGAGGTTTCGTCATCGTCGGGGTGGAAATCATCCAAAGAGACGGGAGAGCCGTCGGCGTCGAGTTGCTCGATTCGAAGCAGCAGGGGATCGAGTTCCATGCCGTTTTCACCGGATCCATTTCCGGGCTCGCCGTTTTGTTGGTCCGGGTCGTCGTCGGCGGATAGGATACAGCGTCCGTGCATGCCACAGAAGGCGTCGGGATCGTCGAGGGCGTCTCGACACTGGTCGTCGCTTTCACAATCCAGTCCCCCTGCATCGTGGGCGTCGGCGTCGATACAAGCCTGGACGGGGGTCGCATCGTCACTGCGTTGATAGGCCTGACAGTAGGTCCCCTGGGGGCATTCGTCGTCGTCGATGCATCGCGAGACGCATTGTGCGCCGATGCAATACTCTTCGTGGGCGCAATCGGAGTCGTATTGGCAGCCCGTAGCGGCGATGTCACCGTCCATCCCACAGCCGGTGGCGAAGAAGGTCAGAAAAGCCAGGGCGCCGAGAACTGCGAAGAAAATTGGGCGCAAGGGTCGTTCCGGGTTCTGAAATGTCTTTTTGTTGTGCAATCGTGACTCCACGCGGGAGCGGGTTGGCATGACGTGACGTAGAAGTCGGAGTATGGATTATCCAGATCTGGTGCGTTCTTTTATCGACGGCCTTCCATTGATTCAAGGAGATTCGTCGGGCGACGCTCGTCACGTCATATAGATATGCAGGACATGGACCAGCTTTTCAAATTGTAGGCGTTCAGTAGGCTCACGACGTTGTGCGATTATACGAAATGTGGGAGCGCGGGCTGCCAGCCCGCATTGCGGCCAAGCTGGCCGCGCTCCCGGAGACGGTGGGGAACAATTGTCGGCCCGCAAGCGATATGATGGCAGACCGGCGCGACCGGGCTCAGGTATGAATCGGGGATTTACGACAGGTGTTCGTGCACCTATGTTGCTCCCGATCGCTGAATCACAGTCGAGGAGTGAGTATGAGGCAACGAAGACAGGGATGGCGCCGGTGGGCGGGGGCGCTGGTGGTGAGCCTGGTCATAGCGGCTCAGGCGGTGGCGTGTAGTTCGGCACCACCGTTGGATGAGATGGATTACGCCGATCAGGCCGAATACCTGTACCGCCAGGGAGAACAGGCCCTGGAGGGTGGGAGTTATCTTCGTGCCATCGAGCATTTCAATGTGGTGCGAAACGAATTTCCTCATTCGCGATGGGCCGCCAAGGCCAATCTGGGGATCGGGGATGTGTATTTCGAGCAGAACCAGTTGGCCAGCGCGGTGGCGCAATATCGAGGGTTTATCGATCTCTATCCGAACCACGAGCGGGTGGAATACGCTAATTTTCGGGTGGCGGCGAGTTTTTTTGAGCAGATGCCGTCGGGGTTTTTCCTGATGCCCGCTCCTCATGAGCGCGATCTGAGCACGACGCGGGAAGCGGCGCGGGAGCTTCAGATCTTCTTGAATCGCTTCGGTGACTCGGAGTACGCGCCGCAGGCCGAGGAGATGTGGCGAGAGGCGGTGGGTCGGCTTGCTCGCCACGAGTATACGGTGGCCGAGTTCTATTTCGATCGCGACAACCCGAGGGCCACGGTGCAGCGGTTGCGCCATCTGCTGGAAAATTACCGGGGATTGGGTCTGGACGCGGAAGCCCTATTTTTGTTGGGAAAGGCCTATGTGGAGTTGGGCGAGCGTGAGCGTGCGCAGTCCGCCTGGACGGATCTGATGGAGATTCACCCCAACCATCCCCGCGCCGCCGATGCCGGCAAGGAGTTGCAGAAGTTATGAAGACGGGAGCAGGGGTAAAGAGGGTGTGATCCACCTTGATCGGTTGTAGGACTCAACGTGGTCGAGGTTACACCCTGGCCCTGGCCCGAGCCCTGGCCCGATGTTGCTTCGCGTCGGCGAACGAGGTTTGGGCCAAAACCATCCTCAGGAGGGAGGAGCAAGAACCGGAAAAGACAACAGCAAAGGACGGGCCAGGACTTGGGCCGGGGCCCGGGCCAGGGAACTACTACCGACGGAAACCGATCACACCCGGGGAAAGGACTCGGTTTGACAGCGGAGAAGGCGGGCGCTATACCAAGCCCCCTTCGCGACCCCTCTTCGGTAGTATCAAGGGGCGTCTGCGAGATAGAGAAGATTGGCAAAAAGGAATCAACAAACACCGGTTAGCGCCCAGCGCACCGGATCAGATGGATGGAAGCGAGATGAAGACCATTAGCGCCAGAGAATCGGATATTGAGCGGGATTGGTTCGTCGTCGATCTCGAGGGACAGACGGTGGGAAGAGCCGCCTCCAAGATCGCCACCATTTTGCGGGGTAAGCACAAACCGCTTTATACCCCTCACGTCGATTGCGGAGACTATGTGATCTGCGTCAACGCCGACAAAGTGAAGTTTACGGGAAATAAGTGGGTGGAGAAGGAATACCACCGTCACTCCGGATATCCGGGGGGACTGAAGTCGATCCGGGCCGAAGAACTGTTGGAGAAGGCACCGGAGAAGCTCTTTACTTTTGCCGTGCAGGGAATGCTCCCGAAGTCCAAGCTGGGACGGCAGATGATCAACAAGCTAAAGGTCTACGCCGGCGAGGAGCATCCCCATCAGGCGCAGCAGCCGGAACCGATGGAATTGTAAGATTTTCAAAAACAGTCAGAAGATCAGGAACGGGAGATAGAAAGCGATGGCACAACCGGAACAATACCACGCGATTGGACGGCGAAAGGAAGCGAGCGCGCGCGTCTTTTTGAGGCCCGGAAACGGAACGATCACGGTGAATGACGAGCCGGCCGACGATTATTTCGGTCGCGACACCTTGATGATGATTTTGCGTCAGCCCCTGGTGGCGACGGAGATGAGCGGCGCCTTCGACATCTATTGCACCACCCGAGGTGGCGGCAAGAGCGGACAGGCGGACGCCATTAAGCTCGGAATCGCCCGGGCGCTCCTTCTGGCGCAGCCCGATCTGCGTCCGGTCCTCAAAGAGGAAGGGCATCTGACGCGTGATGCACGCGTCAAGGAGCGTAAGAAGTACGGACGCCGTGGTGCTCGCGCCAGCTTCCAGTTCTCGAAGCGCTGAAGTTCCCAGACAGAATCTGCCGATATGGCCTCCGAAGTCCACCATCGCCTGGTGGACTTTCGGCGTTTCTTGCGGGCAACGAAAGCAGATTTACTTCGAAAACCGGAGTGCTCTTGAGAACGGCTGCGTAAGTATATCTTTCGCCAAAAAAACAAGGGAGATACTGGGGATAAAGGGGATATGGGGATGGGTTTGTTTTGCACGCCCAAGGTGGGGGCCCCTCACACCGGCGGAAGAAGAACTCCGGTGATCCAAGTAGGAGTGGTTTAGAGAGTTACCCGAGGGTGAACATGAAGACGAAGAGGGGGAGGAGGACGACACCGATGGACTTCCAGAATCGCAGGCCGAAGAGTCCGCGCAGGGCAGCGACCTCGAGGTTGAAGAGCCAGATGAGCATCAGGAAATGGCCCAGAGAGAACTGGCCCACCGGCGGAAAGACGAAGAGCAGGTGTGCGGCCATGGAATAGCCGGTGATCCGCGCCGTCGCCGTCCAGGATGCGGATTGAACACGGGCGATGCGCAGCATCGCAAAGAGAAGAGCGGTGTGCACGAAATAGAGCATTACCGCGGCGAAGGGGATGGTGGCGAAGACGAGAAATTCGATGATGGGGAGGGAGACCCCGACGTCGGCCTGAACCCGTTGGAGCTGTTCGGCGTAGGTGTCGGAGAATGCTCGTTGCCATCCGGTGCCCATCGCGGAGCCGACGGCGATGCAGAGGATGCCGAAGAATGCGGCCGGTCCCCAGTGAGGGCCGAAGCTAAAGCGGGAGAAAAAACTGCGTGGCCCACGAAGGGCCATCATGGCGGTGGTGAAGAATCGCGCCAGGGAAGAGGTGTGGTCGTCGCGTTCCCAGGCAATGGTGGGGGGAAGGAGTTGGCGACGACAGGGGCCACAGATGGCGAAGCCGCGAAGATCTGCGTGGTGACAAGGAGCGCAGATATCGCCGTTGCAACGGGTGCATACGGCGATGGCGGGCATGTCGTCGTGATGGGTGCAGGTGGGATGGGAACCGCTCACGGCGCCGCCGGATCAATCATCGGAGTTGTTATCGTCTTGATTCCTACGCCGCCGTCGGCGGCGACGTCCCTTCTTCACCTTGCGGCGCTTGCGCTTCTTCTTTCGCCGAGACATGGATTTGGACTTGCCACCCTGCTGGCTGCGAAATCCGCCGGGCGGGGTATATCCAGGGGGCAGGTTCGGTCCACCGCCCATGCCGCCCAGGCCCGCTCCTTGCTGGGCGCCGCCCATCAAGTCACCGAGCAAAGAGTTCATGTCCATCTGGCTCATGTCTTTCATATTCTTGAGCTGACTGAGCTTCTTCATGCCCGGGATCTTGCTGAGCAGTCCACCGCCGTCGTTCATATTGCCGAATTGTTCCATCATGCCGCGCATCATATTGAATTGCTGGATGACCTGTTCGACCTTTTCCTGGTCGGTGCCGGAACCCTTGGAGATGCGGCGGACGCGGTTGGGCTGACGGGTCAACAGATCGGGATCGCGGCGTTCCTTGCGGGTCATGGATTGGATGATGGCGCGGATGCGGGTCAGTTCGCTGTCGTCGATATTGGCGTTCTGGGGCATCTGGCCGCCGAAGAAGGGCATCATCTCCATGAGTTCGCTCATGGAGCCCAACTTCGAGATCTGCTCGAGCTGATTGTAGAAGTCGTTGAAGTCGAATTTGCCAGACAACATGCGCATGGCGTCTTCTTCCGCCTTCTCGGCTTCCTCTTCGGAGAGGGAGCGCTCAAAGCGGTTCATCAGACCCATGACGTCGCCGAAGCCGAGGATGCGGTTGGCAAGACCCTCGGGGCGAAATTGCTCGAGATCGTCGAGCTTTTCGCCGACGCCGATGAATTTGATGGGCGTGCCCGTGACCTCTTTGATGGAAAGAGCGGCGCCGCCGCGGGCGTCGCCGTCGAGCTTGGTCATGATGAAGCCGTCGAGCTCGAGCCGGGTGTTGAACTCCTTGGCAGTGTTGACGGCGTCCTGTCCGATCATGGAGTCGGCGACGAGAAAGACGTTCTCCGGGGAGGTGGTGTCGATGATCTGTTCGAGCTCCTCCATCAGGACGTCATCGACGGCAAGTCGTCCGGCCGTGTCGAAGATGACGACGTCGCGCTCTTTTTTCTTGGCCAGCTCCACAGCGTGGTTGCAGACCTCGACGGGATCACCGCCTTCGACGGCGTGGACGGGGACGTCGAGTTGACGACCCAGCACGCGAAGCTGTTCGATGGCCGCCGGGCGATAGACGTCGGCGCCGACGAGAAGGGGCTTTTTGTCGTGCTGGTCCATGAGATATTTGGCCAGCTTTCCGGTGGTCGTCGTCTTACCGGAGCCCTGCAGTCCCACCATCATGATTTTGGTCGGTCCCGCCTTGGGATGAGCGAAGTTGATGGAGGCGTCCACCGGCCCCATCAGCGCTTCCAGCTCTTCATGGCAGATGCGGATGAAGTGATCGCCGGGGCTGACCTCGACTTTCTCGTCTTTGCCCTTTGCCTTGACCTTGACCACTTCGCCGATCGCCTTTTCCTTGACGCGCTTGATAAAGCGCTTGGCGATGCGAAAGTTGACATCCGCCTCGAGCATGCTCATGCGGATGTCTTTGAGGGCATCCTCGATATTTTCTTCGGTGATCTCGCGTTTGCCCTCGAAACGTTGGCGGACGTCGCGAAAGCCTTTGGCGACTACGTCGAACATAGCCATATGGGTAATCCTCGTGATTCGATGACGACTGAAAAGAACTCTTGTGCGCAGGGGCGCCAAGGGCGCCAGGGGGCCCGCGGCGTCGGCTGCAATAGGCCGAAGTAGCCGCTCGCCACCAGGGTCGCAAGGGAGGAATGGCCCGGAGCGCGATCACTGCGGGTCAGGTCGAAACGGCGAAGCTTTCGGCGCCCCGCTCGTTCCTCAAAATCAGGTCCGTGGCAAGGTAGACACCTCGCTTCAAGCTGTCAATCGCCCACGGTGACGGGCGAAGGGACGCTCCGGGAGAAGGAAACGCTCGTCACGGGGGTACACATTCCCCACAGACTTCGCGAGGGTCGATGGTCGAAAGGCGATCGTCGCAGGTGTTGGGATAGGGGCTATTCGGCGACCAGTGAGGGGGGACGCTGGGCCTGCTTTCGGCGGCGAAGATCGCGAACGAAGGAGTGAAGAAGGCCGCAGGAGTGGGGGCTCTCGCGGTGGATCTCTTCGGCATAGGCCAGGGCAGCTTCCAGGTCTTGACCGGGTTTTTTGTAATTCTTGAGATAGGACTGAAATCGCTCCAGGTTGTCGCAGCGAGTCAACTCGGGGTGAAATTGGGTGGCCACGACGGGGCGATTTCGCACTCGTATGGCCTGATATTCGCAGTTTTCGCTTTTTGCGAGGTGGATGAGCTCGTCGGACAACTCCACGGCGCTGTCGTTGTGACCGAGTTGGGCATCAAAGCGTTGGGGGAGTTCGCCGAAAAGAGGATCGGCGTCGGCGGCGTCGGTCAGGGTGATGGTGAAGGTGCCCAGCTCGGCGCAGCCTTCGTCGCGGGCCAGCTTTCCGCCAAGAGCCTGGACGATGCCCTGAAAGCCGAAACAAGAGGCGAAGGTGGGGATTCCCGACCGCAGGATGTGGCGCATGGTGTCCAGAAAGTCGGTGTGCCAGTCGAATCCGCCTTCGACGAGGGAGAAGGCGCCGCTGCCCCCGACCATGACCGCGTCGTATCCCTGAAGTTCGAGATCGTCGGGCTCATCGGTGGCGACGTTGAAGGTGTTGAAGTGGTCGCGCTTCAATTCACAGCGCGAAGAAAAGGCCTTCAACTCGTGTTCGGCCATGGGATCGCCATGGGCACGAGCCTGGATGAGGAGGATTTGGAGCTTTTCGGTCATGGATCTTCGTCGGCAAAGGGGAATAGCTGGGACGATGGGAAATCGTCGTGACCACTCTCAAGATAGTCGTAAGCGGCGCAGGTGAAAAGGAGATGATGAAGATCAGCGTTTAGTGGGTTGCTGTGATTGCCCCATCGACCGCTCGCACGACCCACTCGCTACGCTCGTGGGTGCCCCGGCTCGCGGCCACTTCCCCAATCAAGTTGGGGAAGGGTTTTCGTGCTGCGATGCCGCCATCGACCGCTCGCACGACCCACTCGCTACGCTCGTGGGTGCCCCGGCTCGCGGCCACTTCCCCAATCAAGTTGGGGAAGGGTTTTCGTGCTGCGATGCCGCCATTGAACTCCTCTCCGGCCGGGATACCCGCTTGCGGGTCGTGGGAGGTGCGGAAGCGTAGCGGCATCGTCGCAGGGCAAGGACCGGACTGATAGGGCTCAATGCCCCGCGCGTTCGAGGACGAGATCGCGAAATTGCTCCAGGTGCCCTGTGGCTCGGTCGGCGGATTCGTCGTCGTCGGCGTGCAGTCGAAGATAGAGGTTTCCCAACAGGACGTATCGATCCGGTGGGGAAGTCTCTCGTACAAGTTCGGCCATTACGTCCGGGGAGTCCACATCGTAGACGTGGAGATCCACCACGTCGCCCTCCAGAGATATACGGATATGCTCGTAGGCATAATCCCCGGCATGTCGGATGGCTACGCCGCGTTCGACGTCCCACTCAAAGCGCTCCATGGCAAGAGCGATGCTCTCGATGCTGAAGAGGAGGTCATCGAAGGCTGCCGGAGGCTCGAATTCCTCGATGACTTCTTCGTCGTCGCCATCATCGACGGCACTTATAGTGGGGGAGGGGACCTCGTCGTCGCCGCTGGATCCAATCCATAACGCTGCGACGGCCACGATGCCTCCGAGGGCCATGACGATGGCGACGACGGCAAAGATAATGGTCTGGCGACGGTCTTCATCGGCGTACGGGTCGTGGACACGGTCATCGGTGGGAGGTTGGAGTTGTGAGGACGGCGGACGGGCCGCGACGGGGTTCGGGTCGTCGCTGATGGTGGGGGATATGGATGGCTCCGCAGGTGAGGGTCGTGACGAGGGCCGGGATGTGGAGGACGTCGAGGACGAGGATTTGCGTCGTGGCCCGGAGGGGGAGGGGGCCTTCGACTGGGCGCGGGATTGGCGGCGGCGTGGCTCGCGATGGGAAGGGGGCAGTCGCGAGGGATCGGATTGACGAAGGGCGGCGTAGGGAGCGGGCGGTGGTGACGCCGGTTTTTCGGGGGTCAAAAAATAACTGTCTGCCTCATCGGCCTCTAAGAGATTGGGATCAGCGATATCGTCGCCGGCAGCAAAGGGAGAGGTGGGCCGGATATCCGGAAGTTCGCTGCGAACGATGGAGGTGCAGCCCTCGAGGGCCTCGATCATCTGGGCTGCGTTTTGGTAGCGGTGGGCCGGGTTTTTGGCGACGGCGGTCTCGATGATCGTCTGCAGATCGGGATCGACGTCGGCGTTGGCCGGTACTCTCCAGGGGTCGGGGTGGGCAGCGAGGCGGATGCATTCGCGAACATCGCCGGTGGGAACCATGGGGCTTCCGACGATGCACTCCCACAGAAGGGTCCCAACGCAGTAGATGTCGGTGGCCAGCGAGAGTTGACGCATCGCCAGTTGCTCCGGGGCCGCATAGCGCGGGGTGCCCAGAAAGAGGCGGCCCTTCTTGTCCTTGGCCGGGCGGTCTCGCAACATGCGCGCGATGCCGAAGTCGAGCACCTTCGCGATCTCTTGGCCCTTGAAATTGGTGGTGAGCATGATGTTGGCCGGCTTGAGATCGCGATGCAGGATCTCCAGGTGGTGTGCCTCTTCAAGACTCGCCAGCACCTGCAGAAAGATGGTGACCGTGCGCTCCCTACCGAGGGGGCCTTCCCTGCGGATGACACTGTCCAGGGTACGGCCCTCGATATACTCCATGACCAGGTAGGCGCGTCCGTCGGGCTCGAGGCCGTAATCGAAGATGGTCACCGTGTTGGGATGACGAAGCCGGCTGACGAGGCGGGCTTCGCGCTCAAAGCGCTCCGCTCGCCAGGCGGTGCGGTCCGGGGAGTCGCTGCCGTGACTGGCGGGGTCGAAGATCTTGATGGCCACCGTGCGGTTCATGGCGCGGTGGACGCCACGGTAGACCTGGCTGAAGCCGCCACGTCCGATGGTGCTGTGGATCTCGTATTTTCCAGCGATGGTACCGCCGGCTTCGAGTACGTCGTCGCTCATCTACGTCGCCTCGCGTGGGCTGAGATCGGGGGGGGACGTCCGGGGGCAGATGTCTGGCGTTCCGGCGTGCAACTTGCCGGGCGATCGGGACACAGCCTACCATAGAGGTGGGGAAGGAATGAACCAGAAGACGAGGAACCATGGGACGAGGAAAGTCCGGACGACGATGGTCATGGCTGTTGGTGGGGGCGTTGATATCGGTGGTGGGCTGCAGCTCGGCTCCGGAGACGAAGCGGCTGGAGACGGTGGAGGTGATCGAAGAAGAGCCGGACATCCCGGAACCAATAGAAGAGCCAGATCGGGCCGAGCGCGACATCGACGAGTTATGTGAGGAGGGCGAAGAGTCGGAGGCCTGCATCGAATTGGGACGATTTCTATGGGACGGGACCCCGATACCGCAGGAGCTTGTGGAGGCGATGGAGGTGGTGGAAGAGGCCTGCGAGGAGGGCACGGCGCAGGCCTGTCATCTGTTGGCAGCTCGGCACGTCACGGGAGACCTGGTGGATCGGGATCTGGGGATGGCCAGAGAATTGTATCGGCGGGGATGCCAGGGGGGAGTGGGAGTTTCGTGTATGGCGCTGGGGTGGATGATCTTCTACGGCAAGGGGGGAGACGAAGACCCGTCGGAGGCAAGGCTGGTGTGGCAGCGGGGATGTGATTTTGGAAACGCTCCCTCTTGCCGCAGATTGGCGGGGATCTACTACCGGGGCTATGCGGTAGACGAGCGACCCGAGCTTGCGGCGGCCTATCTCTTTCGGGCCTGCATAGGGGGAGACGAGGCGGCCTGTCGGGAGCTCGAGGAGTATTTCGACGCCGATCCGCAAGAAGAGGATGGAATGCGCCGGATCGCCGATGAGGTGGAGGCGGCATGTGAAGAAGGCGCTCCGGTGGCGTGCATGTTGTTGGGAGCGATGCTGGAGGATGGCGAGGGCAGACAGCGCGATGCCCATCGGGCCTCCCAGATGTATCGGCGTGGATGCGACGCCGGGGAAATCTTCGGATGCACTCTGCTGGGGCTGCAGTTGGAGAGCGGAAATGGTGTGGCCCGCAGGCTGGGTGAGGCGATCGAGCTATACGAAAAGTCCTGCGATGCGGGAAATCGCATCGCCTGCAGCGCTCTGGGCCTGCTCTACGTGCGCGGCTTTGGAGTGGACACCGACGCAGAGCAGGCGACGCACTATTTGAGGCGAGCCTGCGAAAAGGGCCACGGGCGGGCATGTTTCAATATCGGGATGATGCACGAGGAGGGGGAGTTGGTAGAGGTCGACGGTAAAGAGGCGTATCGATTTCAGCATATCGGCTGCGATCAGGGCTATGGGCCGGCCTGCAATAGCCTGGGCTTTTTATATCGCGAGGGAACGGGGACGGAGCCGGACCCGAAGATGGAGGTCGAGAAGTTCGAGCGCTCCTGTCGACTGGGATACGGAAAGGGCTGCTTTAACGTCGCGCTGTTCTTCGATCCGGGTCGGTCCGACGATCCCGATCCCCGGCGGGCGGCCGACGCCTACGAGAAGGCCTGTGAGGCGGGCTACCAGCGCGGCTGCAACAACCTGGGCTATCACCTTTTGGAGATGGCCGTGAGTGGTGAGGACGTGCGTCGAGCACTCCGGGTCTTGGAGACGGCCTGTCAGGAGGGAAGGCAGATCCGCTCCTGTCGAAGGGCGGGAGAGGCTCTCCTGGAGGACAGCCGAATTCCGACGAGTCCCCTGCGCGCACGGAGAATGCTGACGAAGGCATGTGACGGAAACGACGCCCGGGGGTGTCTGTCCCTGGGCACGATATACGAGCGTGGCCAGGGGGTTGATGAAGATCAGCGACAGGCAGCCCTGGTCTATGCCAGGGGATGTGCGCTGGGAAATACGCATGCCTGCAGCCGGCGGGGACGAATCCTGCTCGAGGAGCCGGAGACCGAGGAGCAGGGGATGCGAAAGCTCGAACGCGCCTGTGAGGACGGCGACCAGTGGGCCTGCGACAGGCTGGAGTAATGCGCGTTTTACATGGGGGGCGTGGGGCTTAGGTTGCGTTCACGGGGGATTGAATTGGCGACAAGTGCATCGGTAAGCCTCGGAAGGTCAATGACACAGGACGTAGACGTTGCAGATCGGGAACGGGGATTGGAGCGCGATGAGGGCCGCAAAGTGGTGGTCATCATCGGCGGTGGCTTCGGGGGATTGAACGTGGCGAAGCGGCTTCGCGGCGTAGACGTGGACGTCTATCTCATCGATCGGCACAACTATCACCTCTTTCAGCCGTTGCTCTACCAGGTGGCCACGGCGGGGCTGGGGGTAGAGGATATCGCTTCGCCGATCCGCACCATTTTGCGCCGCCACAAGAATGCGAAGGTCATCATGGGAGAGGTGACCGACATCGACAGAAAGCAAAGGCTCGTGCACTTCGACCACGGAACGGTGGAATACGACTACCTGGTGGTGGCGGCGGGGATGGAGACGAATTATTTCGGCAATAAGGAGAGCTGGGAGAAGTTGGCGCCCGGGTTGAAGACCTTGAATGATGCCGTGGAATGTCGGCGCCGGATTCTGCGCGTATTCGAACGCGCCGAGTGGACGCAGGACGACGAGTGGGCGCGGGCATTATTGACGTTCGTCATCATCGGCGCCGGTCCCACGGGGGTGGAGATGGCGGGAGCGATCCGCGATATCGCCCATGAGGTCATGGTTCGGGATTTTCGCAATATCGATTCGTCGAAGGCGAAGGTAATTCTCATCGACGCCGGCCCCGCCGTACTGGCTGGATACGAAGCTCGTACCTCGGAGCGCGCCCGCCAGGATCTGGAGGAGATGGGGGTCGAGGTGCGGCTGAATTCGATGGTGGAGGAGATCACCGCCGAAGGGGTGAGAGTGGGGGAGGAGTTTATCCGCGCCGAGACGGTGATCTGGGCCGCCGGGGTCAGGGCCTCTGGGCTTGGAGAGTCGCTGGATACAGAGTTGGATCGACTCGGCCGGGTGATCGTCAACGAAGACCTGACCGTGCCCGATGACGACCGGGTCTTCATCATCGGAGACCTGGCTCATTTTGAGGACCCCCGGGGCGAACCGTTGCCCGGGCTGGCGCCGGTGGCGATCCAGCAGGGACATCATGTGGCATATAATATCCGCTACGCCCTGCGCGGTGAGAGGTATCGCCCCTTCGAGTACAACGACAAGGGGAAGATGGCCACCCTCGGAAGGGCCCGGGCGGTGGCGGAGTTTCAGGATCGTCAGTTCTTCGGATTCTTCGCCTGGTTTTTGTGGCTCTTCGTCCATCTCTTATTCTTGATCGGCTTTCGAAATCGAGTCTTCGTAATGCTGGACTGGTTCTATGCCTATGTGGGGATGCGGCGCAGCGCGCGGCTGATCATGAAGACCCCTCAGGAGGTGCAGGAGCCGCCGGAGCGGGCGAGGTTGGAAGAAGAGATCGATCAGATTTCTCTGATCGCAGGGCAGACGAAGGTGGAGCAGCCCGCAGAAAGACGGCGGTCCGGGGGACAGGGAGGGGGGGAGTGACGGAGAAGAAAACTACCACAAGAAGGGAGGAATGATGGAAGATGCGATGAAGTGGCTGGAGGAAGAGAAAGAAGTTGGAGATCTGGCTTTATTCCTGGATTTCGACGGGACGTTGGCGCCGATTGTGGAGCGGCCCGCAGATGCCCGGCCCGTTTCGGGAGTGGTGCCCGTGGTGGAGGCGATTTCAAAGTCGATTCCGGTGGCCGTGGTCAGCGGGCGGGGGCTCGACGATGTGCGCCATCGGCTGGGAGCGCGGGGGATCTATTATGCCGGAAGCCACGGAATGGAGATTCGAGATCCGAAGGGAGACGTGCACGAATTCGA
>SLPW01000483.1 GCA_007131755.1 Myxococcales bacterium
CGCCTTTCCCCCGGCCCCGGCCCCGGCCCTCGCCCCGGCCCGCCTTTCCCCACTCCAAGACTGCGAGCAAGGGCAAGGACATGGGCAGGGATTACTTCGGGCCCGGGCCGGGGACAGGGCCGGGGCCAGGGATCGAGCATTCCAAGTTGTGGGCAACGTTGAGGCCGGGGCCAGGGAAGGCTCGACCATATTGAGCCCTACAACCGATCAAGGTGGATCATCTTCGTGCACTGCGGCAGTGGTCGGTGCCCGGTTTTCCGAGGTCACCGCGCGTTTTCAGCCGTCCTTGATCGCCTGCGCCATCGAGCGTCCGGCCAGGTATCCCGTCGTCCAGGCGGCCTGGAAGTTGAAACCGCCGGTGATCCCGTCGAGGTCCACCACCTCTCCGGCGAAGTGCAGCCCCCGATGGAATCGACTCTCCATGGTCCGCATATCCACCTCGTCGGTGGGGATCCCGCCGGCGGTGACGAACTCCTCTTTGTGGGTGCTCTTGCCGCCGACGAAGAAGACGGATCGCTTCAATTGCTCCACCAGCCGGCGACGACTCTTGGCCGGAAGCGACGACCACTGGCATTTTTCGGGGACTTCTGCGGCGTCGACGAGGCGGGCCCACAGTCGATTGGGAAGATGCTCAAAGGGTGCCAGAGTGCGTACCTGGCGGCGTCCGGCCTCCTTTCGCTTTGCGATCAGCCGTCCTTCCACGTCCTTTACGTCGGGAAGCCAGTCGACGCGAAGCTCGAATTGGTAGTCCAGATCATAGAGCCGGCGCGCTCCCCATGCCGACATCTCCAGCACTGCCGGTCCACTGAATCCGCGATGGGTGATCAGCAGCGGCCCCCGGCTGTCGAGCCTCGCCATTTTGATCTCCATCTCCACGGGCTCCACAGAGATCCCCTGAAGTCCGGCGATGCGTTCATCGTCGATATCAAAGGTAAATAGCGAGGGACGGGCCTCGACCAGGCTGTGATCGAATTCGTCGACCATCGCCGCGCTGCGCGACAGTCGGATGCCTCCCGTGGCCACTAGCACGCGGTCGGCCAGGATGGTTTTTTCGTCACCCAGTAACAACTCGAAGGAAGCGTCATCACTGGTGGAAGGCTTCAATCGGCGCACCGGACTCGACATCCGTACGGTCACGCCGGCGTCGTCAGCCGCCAGTTGAAGACAGTCGATGATGGTCTGAGAGTCGTCGGTGACGGGGAAGATCCTCCCGTCGTCTTCGGTCTTCAATTCGACGCCCCTGCTCTGAAACCACTCCATGGTTTCCGTGACTCCGAACCGATACATAGGGCCGATCAATTCGTAATGACCGCGAGGATAGTGGCGTCGGGCCATCTGGTCGGGATCGAAACAGTGGTGGGTGACGTTGCACCTGCCGCCACCGGAGATGCGGACCTTCGTCAACACCCGGCGCGACGCCTCCAGGATGACAATACGCGCTCCTTCGGCGGCCTCGGCGCATTGGATGGCCCCGAAGAATCCGGCCGCCCCTCCGCCGACGACGGCTACATCCCATCTTTCGGTCATTTCTCTGTCCTGTCTCGTGCCGGCGTTGTTCTGGAGGTCAGCATCGATGGTTCCACATCATCGACGGTTTCCATTTCCATAATGTGCATAGCTTCTTCGCCGACACCTTCGCAATTGACCCTCTTCACCCCCGGGAGAACACCATGTCGGTGGAGCAAAATAAAGAGGCCGTTCGTCGTCTGATCAACATCTTCAACGCCCGCGACTTCTCACGCATGGACGAAGTCTGCCACGAAGAGATGGTCTACCACACCGCCTCCGGTATCGTGGTGCAGGGCCTCGCCGCCTATCGCGAGGTCATGTCCCAGACCCACCGGGGATTTCCCGACTTCGAGTACTCCCTCGAAGATCTCGTCGGCGAAGGCAACCGCGTCCACTGTATCTACCGGTACCGGGGAACCCACGAAGGAGAATTCTTCGGAATCGCGGCGCACAACAACGAGGTGGACTATATGGTGGCCGCCGCCTTTCGCTTTGACGACGCGAAGGTGATCGAGGAGTTCGACTTCTACGATGGGTTGACCTTTATGCGCCAGGTGGGCGCTCTTTCCGAGGACGTCAAGCCCGGCGGCAAGGACTGGCCCACGGGTGGAAGAGTTCTACGTCCACAGTAAATTCTTCGCGACTTCCTTTCCTTCCCTCTGCCGTGCACGGCAATCGCCGGTGTGGTGGTATCTTCGATTCTTTGCGAGGACACCGTGGATAAGCGGGGCTTCAGGCCATACGCAATGGATGAGAGTGCCCCGTGTACTATGAGGAAATCTTCTTGATTGGTTCTGTGAATGCGTTATACCTGAGAGCGTATCGAGAGGTCACGAATTTGTTAGCGCCAATACAGTTCAGATGCAGATGCAAGTGCCGCCATGATGATGAGGTGCGGGCTGGGATTGACGAACTGAATTCTTTCCAACTCTGTGCTACGATGGCTGCTACAGAACTTCTTATGCCCCTCGTCAACTCGTTCGTTACCAGGAAGGGGGCTTGCTAATTGACACGAGCCACGAACACATCCATGAGCCGCTTTTGTCCTGCATGTGGTCAGTGTTACGACGACGAGACGACTCGTTGTCCCGACGATGACGCTGCACTCCAGCTCATCGGAGACGGCGATGATCCCATGGTGGGCAACCTGATCGGGGGAAGGTTTCGTCTCGTCGAGTCCATCGGAAGTGGTGGGTTCGGCAAGGTCTATCGGGCCATTCAGTTGTCGATGAAACGGGAAGTGGCGGTGAAGATCCTGCGCCGCGAATTCAACACCGACGTTCCCCATTACGAGCGTTTCGTGCGCGAGGCCACCCTTGCCTCGTCGATCCGTCATCCCAATGTGGTCTCTCCCATCGATTTCGGCCAGGACGCCGAAGAGAGCCTGACCTATCTGGTCATGGAGTATATTGACGGCGTCGATCTCGGGTATCTGCTCGATGGGTGGCGGCTGAGCCCGGAGCTTGCGCTGGATATTCTTTACCAGACCTGCGGGGGCTTGAGCGACGCTCACCGGCAGGGAATTATCCACCGCGATCTCAAACCTCGCAATCTGCGCCTGTCCGTCGTCTCCGACGGCTCTCTGCAGGTCAAAGTCTTGGACCTGGGAATCGCAAAGCCCAAGGATGCCGACAAAGACATCACCAAGCAGGAAGATCGGGTCGGCACCACGGCCTTTCTGGCCCCGGAATATCTCGTCCATGGCCAGTTGACCGCCCATTCCGACCAATATGCTCTGGGCATCCTTTTGTACCTGATGCTGACCGGCAAAAAGCCTTTTGTCGGAAACGATCATCAGGTGATGTTCCAGCACATCCAGTCTGAGCCGCCACCGATTTCCGCGGCCTTGCCGCAGGGAGAGTCGGTCCCGGAAGAGATCGAGCAATTGCATCGCATCCTGGCCGCCAAGAAGCCCTCCGATCGCTTCGAGGATGTCCGCACCGTTCGCGAACGCATCGAAGAGATCCGCGATCGCCACAAGATCAGCACCATCAAGATCGATGAGCCGCCGGAGTCGGTCACCATCGATATCTTCAGCCCCTGGATGATAGAAACAGAGGAGTTGGAGGAATTGGAGGTCCAATCTCTTCCCTCCGATCTGATCAGCGAATTGGAAGGGGCGGGGGCCGAGGTCGTCGCCGATAGCAAGTCGGGACGAAAGAAACGGATCGTATTGCCCACCCCGCCACCGATGCCGGCAGATCGCTCTGCCCTGGGAGATGCCGATGGCGAGTCCTCTTCCGGCCTACCGCTGCCCAGGCCCGGAAAATTGAAGTCACGCTCCAAGTCGGGGTTGTCCTTGCCCAGGCCCGGCAAGGCAAAATCCCGCTCCGGTGCCGATTCTTCAAGCGGATTGAAGCCGTTATTTCCCAAACCGGGCAAGTTGAAATCGAGCAGCGAAGAGGATTCTTCGAGCGGACCGATGCCGTCGCTTCCCAAACCGGGCAAGTCGAAGTCGAGCAGCGAAGAGGATTCTTCGAGCGGA
>SLPW01000303.1 GCA_007131755.1 Myxococcales bacterium
AGGAGCAGCGCGGGCGCGACCGCCGCGGCACGCAGCTCATCAACCGCCACCTGGGCCATGCCCTGGGGCAGGAGTATGTGGACCGCCACTTCCCGCCGGAGTCGATGGAGCTAATGGAAGAGTTGGTCGAGAACCTGCTGGTGGGATTCGAGGGCCGGCTGGAATCACTGGAATGGATGGACGACGAGACCCGCGCCGAGGCGCTGGAGAAGCTTTCCACCTTCGAGCCCCGCATCGGCTATCCCGAAAAATGGGACTCCTACGAAGGATTGGAGATCGACGCCGAGGACTATTTCGGAAACCGCGTGCGGATCACCGACCACTGGTGGGCAGACCAACTCGAGCGCTTCGGAGGGCCCGTGGATCGACGGCGGTGGCACTGGTCGCCGCAGGTCGTCAACGCCAGCTATAACTCGCTGATGAACCAGATCACTTTCCCGGCGGGCATTCTTCAGGCTCCGTTCTTCGATCCCGACGCCGACCCGGCCATCAACTACGGGGCCATCGGCGCCGTCATCGGCCACGAGATCGGCCACGGCTTCGACGACCAGGGACGGCGTTTCGACGCTCAGGGACGAATCCGCGATTGGTGGACGGAGACGACGGACGAGCTCTTCGAGGAGGCCTCCGGAAGACTGGCCGACCAATATTCGGAGTTCTGTCCCTTCGAGGATCAATGCGTCAACGGACGACTGGCGCTTGGCGAGAATATCGGCGATCTGGGCGGGATGCAGATGGCCTATATCGCCTATCGAAATTACGTGGAGCAGACCTATCCCGACGGCGAAGCGCCGGTGATCGACGGGGTGACGGGAGACCAGCGCTTCTTCTTGTCCTGGGCTCAGGTGTGGCGAAGCCTATACCGCGAAGACGCCCTTCGCGCTCAGCTCGTCAACGGCCCCCATTCCCCGGGCATCTACCGCACCAACGGAGTGGTCCGTAACCTCGACGCCTGGTACGAGGCCTTCGACGTCGGCGAGGACCACGAATTGTACCTGCCCCCGGAAGAAAGGGTCTCGATCTGGTGAGGTCGCCTTGCGTACTCACCCGCATGCGGGGCAGGATTGAGCAGCCAGACGTCTGCCTTTTTCGTCCATCCGGAGACCTTCGATGCTCACGACCGACAAGACATCGCGCCCCGTGGCTAGTTCGAGAAGTCTCACTGCTCTTATGGTCTTCCTCTTCGCCGGCGCGGCGCTTCTTCTAGGCGCCACTGGCTGTGACGACCCCCCTGACGGACCACAACCTCCTCCCAGCGCAGATTCCACCCCACAGGAAGCTCCCGGCGACGAAGTGCCACCGGCTGCTGTGACGACGCCTGCACTCTCCGGCCCCACGGAGCCCGTGGATTTCATGAAGGCTCCCGAGGGCCATGCCGTACCACCGTTGGGCGATATGGATTTCGGTCCGGCAAAGAGGGTGACCGCCTTCTTTCCCGCCCAGGCGAATCTGCAGTGGCTCTCGGACGACATCGAGGACTACGAGCATCCCGTCGCCGGAGAAGGAACGACGACGACTCATCCCGGAGGGGCGCTGACGGCCCCCTGCGCCGAATGTCATACCGATGGCGGCGCCGCCCCGCCCCCCCGAGAGTTGGGAGAGCGATTGGTGAATACCCCGGTCGGCGTCGAGGGCAAACGGGGCTTCGTGGACGTCGATCTTCGTGCGGCCTTTGACGACGAGTATTTGTATCTCCAGGCATCCTGGCAGAGTCAGCGCCCACGTCCGGGGATTACCCACCAGAGTTTTCAATTTCTCGACGGCCACTGGGAGCGAAATACTACTGGCAAGGACAGCGACCGCTACGGCGTCGAGCATCTCGAAGAGGACCAATTTTTCGACTACGAGGATCGCCTGGCTGTAATGTTGGCGCCGGAGGGCCGAGAGATTCGCGCCTTCGGCGAAGAGGGGCCGAGCTTCGACGAGATTGGCTGCGCCGTGGGCTGTCACGGCAGCATGCGCAATATGCCCGAGGCCCCCGCCGGCGACGCCGTCGCCGCCCATCCCTATCTCGGTGATGAGGGGCTGGGTGAAGACGATATCCGCCACTATCTACTCCACACCCGAAGCGCCGACGAGCGCTACCGCGCCGACGGTGCGTGGGACGCCATTGACGCCGACTACGACGCTGAGCAAGACCGGGCCGACAAGGCATTTCTCGACCTGTGGCAATACCGCGGCGCACGCTCGGCTGCCATGTACGGTGCGAGCAACGACTACGTCATGGAGTACCGCTTCAGCGGTCGCGGAGGGGTCAATTATTGGTTCAATCAGGATCCTTCCTCGCAGGCCGACGATGCCGACGAATTGGTCTACGACAGGGACGCCCACGTCTGGCGCAACGCCAATGGCGACGAGGTAGATGTCTCGGACTACGCCTGGATGTACGATATCACCGATACCGGCTTTCACGCCCTTCCCCCGGAGGCCGTCGACGAGCAAAGCGGTGAGATCTCAGCAATGTGGGCCCGAAACTATCCGCTGATTACGCAGGGACCGGATCGAAACGCCATTCCCCTCGAGGAGTCGCTCATTGGCGAGGGAGAATTGGTGACCCGTCGCACCCTTCGCTACGCCACGGACGTGCGCGGTCGCACCCACGCCTTCAGCCGGTGGCATCCCCTGACCGACACCTACACCGTCGTCCTGCGACGCCCCCACTCGGGCACCGACAGCGACCACGACACATCGGTCCTTCTGGACGGACAGAACCTCACCATCGCCATTGCCGTCTTCGACGACCACTCATCAAGCCGCTTCCACCATATCAGCTTTCCGCTGAGCGTAGGCGTCGGCGACGACGCCGATCTGCGCGCCCGACATCTTCGGTGATGATTCGCAGCCCCTCCTGTAGGCCTCGCCGCGATTGGAACAACACAGCAAACCACTGAGTCGTCATGAGAATGCCTTTTCGGAGACGATGTACTTCCGCGCATCGTCTCCGAACCCCTTATTTCTCGGTCCGAAGGTGGATCCGTATCCAGTGGGAGAATGGGAAGTTGATCGGAGAACGGTGCTCGGAGAACGCCGGGAGCTTGCCCGCCTCAGGAGGGATTTCGGCATTTCGCGGTGGGCATGGTCGTCCAGTCGTATTGCCAGCGGCGTGGCAAGTAAGCTATGAGACGGGCGAAGCTCGGCTACCCTCTATTTCCACAGGAGTTCCTTCGATGACCGTGCAAGAAATCATGACGCCCAATCCCGTCACCGTCGATGTCACCGATACCGTTCAGGACGTCATCGACGTGTTGAATGATATGGATATCCGCCACGTGCCGGTGATCGACAACGGCATCCTGGCGGGCATGATCAGTGACCGCGATCTGCGCGACTTTACGCTTCCCATGATGGTCAGTTTCAACAATCCCGAACAGGCGGCCCAGCGCTGCAAGACGCCGATCGCTCAGGTGATGCACTCCGACGTGATCACCGTCGGTTCGGAGTCGGAGATCTCCGAGGTGGCGGAGATCATGATCGACCACAAGATCGGCGCCGTCCCCGTCTGTGACCAGATCGAGGGCGAATTGATCGGTATCGTCAGCTATATCGACGTATTGAGGGCGGCAACGGATCTCTTCTGAGCCTACCTCATCATCGACCCTCGACGCCCGCGACCGTTACCCGCGCCTCCCAGGCATTGCTGGCCTCCAGGCCCAGGGCGTCGAGGCGTGGCAAGACGACCTCTCGAATCCCCTCGTACATCATCTCTCGCGACTGTCTGGACTCCGAGAAACCAAGGGCGAAGAGGTCGTCCATGACCTCCTTCGGCGGCTCCGGTCCCGGCGACACGGGCATCGACCCCAGAAGTTCAGCCTCCAGGTGGCCCAGGGCCACGGGCATATAATCCCGTATGGCCTGCAATTCCTCATCGGATAGATCGTCGTGGATGCTCGCCAGGTAGGTCCACCCCACCCGGGCGTGGAGGGACTCGTCTGCGGCGAGTCGGCGCAGGACCCGGGCGATAAAGGGCTCTTTTACGCGTTC
>SLPW01000118.1 GCA_007131755.1 Myxococcales bacterium
ACCTTGCCCTGGCGATCGGCCAATACGGCCACCACCCGATTGAGCTCTTTCGAGATCCGGGTCATGGCCCGCGCATAATCCTGTGTTACCGCATCGAAGCCATCGAGGTTGCGTCGATACAACTTCTCCAGGGCCCGTCGCTCGCTTGTCTTCAGCCCGCTCAGATCACCGTAAATATCACGTCCGATAAGAATTACCTCCCGTTGAACTCATCTCTGCACACCCTCGCTCGAGTTGCTCAGAGCTCGGCTTAAGCGCCATGGACAAAACCACCGAGGCCTGCCGCACATTTCTCCCCGATCTATACCTGAATTCGAGCCCTCGCTCGACGATCGTTGGTTGTGACCCAACACCCACTTTGGAGCACCCGTTGTCAGTCACATCCCAGATTTTCCATCTGCCGTTCCACGGGACCGGGATTGGAGGGACCACTGGCCAGATATTGCCGAAAGTGATTACAGGCGCTCGCTTCGTCGTTGAGGCGCACATATGCCAATCCCATCAGTCGATGACATGGCGTGTGTCCGGCGTTGAGAGCATCTCGGCAGATTGAGACCGTCGCCTGTGGATTTCCTCCGGTCAGATTCTGGGCTGCTTCCGTATATTTGGCCCGCGCTTCTTCTGCGCTCAATCCGGGGCTGGTCGTCGTCTGCGTCGGCTGTGTACTATCACTTCCACTGCTGGACGGTGGCGATGGGGCTGGCCTGTCCTCTTGCTGCATGGCCACGGCCTGCTGCTCCAACTCCTCTTCCTTGTCCAAAATGGCCTGCCGAAGATCGGCTGCCGGTTCGTAGTCGACGACCTCCAATTCCTCGGCCTTCTCTCGGGCCCGATCCAACTCTTCCTGTTCCACCGCTTCGAAGCCCGCCGCCAGAATCCCCTCCAGGATTTCCTCCGCCACTCCCTCTTCTTCCAGCAAATTGCGAAAGATCGTATTCGGGGGAATGGCCAACATCTCGTCGAGGGCAGCCCTCAGTTCGCCGGACTCCAACTCGTCTAATGCTTTTTCATAATGAGCTTTATTGGATCGCTCGTGTCGCGCAAGAGCGATCAGGTCATCGATCTCCTGACGCTGCTCCGGCGTCGGATCGAGCAGATCGCGCGCCGTCTCCAACTGCCCCACTGGCTCGCGTAGATTTCCGGCCTCGATTTGTTGGCGCGCATTTTTGACAAACGCCTTGACCTGGTCGTCTCCCTCTTCGATGTCGATATCCACTTCTTCGTGCAACTGCTCCACCGCCGCCTGCTGATCCTGAACGGGCTCGTCATCACCGTCGTCGCTAAAGAGGATCATCGCCATCCCGGCCAGGACGACCACCGCCGCCACCGCCGCCCCACCGACGAGCCCAAGCTTCATCAGATCCGGACCGCTGTCGACCTCAGCGGCCACGGCGTCGACCTGATCTTGCGGGCTGAAGACGTAATTTTCTCCCGGCTCCACGAACCGAAATTTGACGTGGCCCAACTCCACCACGTCTCCCCGTTTCAGATGCAGCGCCCGGTATTGCTCGCCATTGACCTTGACCCCGTTGCTGCTGTTGAGATCGACGATCTTGTAGGCATCCGTATCCTCGTGCACCACCTTGGCATGTTTCGCAGACACCGATCGGTGGTCGATGATGATATTGCAGGCCTCTCCGCGACCGATGATCATCTCATCACGAGTCAGGGGAAATTCCTCGCCGGCGAAGTTGCTCGAGATCACCACCAGCTTCGCCGGCAGGGTCTGGATGACCTGGGTCTTGTCGCGATCGTTGTCGCTGAAATCATTTGCCAGCGACCCCTCGGGAGCTTTGGGTAACGACGGCGTTTTCTTTGCCTGTTGTTCGTCCTTTTTCTTCTTGGCCTTGGGGTCGAGCTTCAACGTCAGTTTATAATCTCCGATCAGGACGACATCGCCTTCCTTCAGCTCCGCCCGATCTTTGATCTTATTTCCGTTCTTCTTGATCCCGTAGCGCGCGGCCACGTCCTCGACATAGATCCGATCGTCTTCACGCACGATTCGCCCATGTCGACGCGACACGTTGCGATCCGTAAGGCGGATCGTATTGCCCTCCTTGCGTCCGATGGTGATTTCATCCCGGATGAGCGATACCGCCGTCTGGCCGCCCTCGTCATCCTCGATCAGGAGTTTGTACATGCGCGCATCCTTCACCAGCAGTTGTTGGCTTTGCCCTGTTGGGACAAATCACCGAGCCCACGCCACAGCGTCCGACTCTTCGCGTCACGCTCTTCGACCTGCCAACTCACATCCGGCTCGCCAGTTGTCCACCTTCGATTACGTCATCGACAGGGTTCGGTATGGCGCCACCAATTTTCATAGTTATCACACCCCCCCCATTTGTTCAATTTGACCTGCGCTTCTCTCTCCACCCCTCCACGCTGTTGTAGATCACGGGAATGATCACCAATGAGATGGCCGCCGACACAAAAAGTCCCCCGATGACCGCTCGGGCAAGCGGAGACTGCGTATCGCCTCCCTCTCCCAGCCCCAGCGCCACCGGCGTCAAGGCCAGGATCGTCGTCACCGTGGTCATCAGGATCGGGCGCAGCCTTCGGCGTGTACTGATCTGCACCGCCTCCCTGACCTTCATTCCGTGCTCGCGGCGCATCAGATTGATGTAGTCCACCAGGACGATGGCGTTGTTCACCACGATCCCCGTCAACATGATGCACCCCATAAAGGACTGAATATTGAAGGTGGTCCCCGTCAACAGCAGCAGCACGATCACCCCGATGCCCGCCACCGGAATCGACATCATGATATAAAGAGGCTGAAGAAAATTCTCGAATTGGCTGGCCATCACCATGTACACCAGCCCGATGGCCAGCAACAAACCGATCAACAGCCCCCCGAAGGTCTCCTCCTGCTCCTCCGTCTCTCCCCGGACCAGCACGCTGAATCCGTCGGGCACCTCCATCTCGGCGATCTCCGCCCTCAGCTCCCGGGCGATATCACCGAGAGGTCGCTCTCCGGACATGAATCCCTGGACGTTGACCACCCGGCTCTGATTTTCCCGCTCGATCGTCAGCGGTCCCTGTGTCTCCTCCACGCTGGCCACGTCTCCCAACAGGGCCGTGCCCGATCCGGGGATCACCACCGGCATATCCAGCAGCCGCTCCACTCCCCTGCGCTCGTCGCGCGGAAGCCTGACGATGACGTCGTACTCGTCGCCGTCGCTTCGCATCACCGCCGCCCGCGAGCCCTGGATATAGGTCTGGACCTGGCGCCCGATCATCGACGGCTCCACCCCCATGGCTCCCAGCTTCTCCCGATCCGGGATCACCTGCAGCTCCGTCCCTCCCATCTCGCGGCTGATATTGCTCCCCGTCACTCCCTCTACAGACTCCATCAACTCCGCCACCTGAGCGGACAACTCGTCGGCCGTCTTCAGGTCGTGACCGCGCACCTGCACCTGCAATCGCTCCCCACCTCCCTGCAAGACCCTGAAGATCCACAACCCTCCCCCGGCACGGGTTCGCACCCTTCCCCCGGCCAACAGATTCTCCACCTTCGGCGCCAGCGCTGCCGCCACTTCGTCACTGGATCGATCGCGCTCATCGGGCGATACCAACTGCACCACGATCTGTGCTGTCTCCCCTCCGCGCGTCGACCAGAACCCGGGATTGCCCACCACCGTCTGCATCAGCTCCATCTCCGGAACTTCTGCGGGAATGGCGGCCTCGATCTTCTGAATCGCCTGTTCCGTATGCTCGATCCTGGTCCCGTCGGGCATATCCAGGGTAATGCGCACCTCGCTCTGATCGTCTTCCGGCAACAACTCCGTGCCCAATTGCGGTGCCAGAGCTACAGCCCCCAGAAACAGGGCAAAGGCGATCGCCAGCGTGGTCTTGGGATGGTCCAGACACCAATCGGAGAGATTTCCGTAGGTATGCTCCAGGGCGTCCAGGAAGCGACCGATGAGCGACGGATCTTCGCCGGCCCCGATCCTCTCGGCGCTCAAAAATCTGGACGCAAGCATCGGAATCAACGTCAGCGCCACCGCCAATGAGCACACCAGCGCAAAGCTGACCACGAACGCCATCTGGCCGAAGAAGATCGCCGCAAAACCGGTCAAGAAGATCACCGGCACGAACACCACCAGGGTCGTGATCGTCGAAGCCACGATCGCCGAGCCCACCTCCCGCGATCCCTCGATGGCTGCCGTCACCGACTCCTCGCCATCCTCGAGCTTGCGAAAGATATTCTCCAGAATCACGATCGCATTATCCACCAACAACCCCACCCCCAACGCCACCCCCCCGAAGCTGACCAGGTTCAGGGTGATGCCGAAATAATACATCAGGGTGAAGATCCCGATGATCGAGATCGGGATCGCCACCCCGATGATGATCGTCGAGCGGATATTGCGAAGAAAGAACAACAGCACCAAGATCGCAAGAATGGCTCCCGCCAGCACCGCCCCCTGGACGTTGGCGATGGAGTCCTCGATATACTCCGAGGTGTCCGTGACCACCGACAGTTCGGCCCGTCCGGCGTAGTCGCGATTGATATTCTCCACCTCGCGACGCAGCCTTTCGGCCACCTCCACCGTATTGGTCCCGGACTGATTGGTTACGGACATCCTGATCCCGGGCTCCCGATTGATGCGCACCATGTCGGAGGGATCCTCGAAGGTGTCCACCACCTGAGCGACGTCGCGTACATAGATGGGAACGTTGACCCCCTCTGCATCGCGACGCATCCCGACGACGATGACCTCCAGGTCCTCCACGCTCTGCGCTTCGCCGAGCACCCTCACAAGAAGCGACTCGTCGAATCGTTCGATGCTGCCCGCCGGAAGATTGCGATTTTCCTCCCTTAGCGCCGCCGACACCTCCGTAGGGGTCAGCTCATAGGCCCGCAATCTCTCCGTATCCAGCACCACCTGAAATTGTCTGGACACTCCCCCCCGGATGCTGACCGATGCCACCCCCTCCACCCTCTCCAGGCGCTGCTCCAACTCCTGCTCGGCCAGTTGACGAAGCTGAGGCTCCGTCATCTGCCCCCCCAACGCCAACTGCATGATCGGAAACGTCCCCATATCAAAGCGGAAGATCACCGGATCGTCAGCCCCTTCGGGCAACCGGGCCTTCGTTCGCTCCACTACGGAACGCACGTCGTTCATCGCCGAGTCCAGATTCGTCCCCCACTCGAAGCGAAGCGCTACCCGGCTTCGTCCCTCCATGGAAAACGCCTCGATTCGGTCGATCCCCTCCACGGTCCCCACCGCTTCTTCCAGGGGACGGGTGATCAGCGTCTCCACTTCTTCCGGCGCCGCCCCCTCGTAGGTGGTATTGATGGAAAGTGAGGGAAAATCGATATCCGGCAACAGATCGACCTGCAGGCGACTAAAGGAAACCACCCCGAGGAGCAGCACCCCCATAAAAACCATGGTCGTCATCACCGGACGACCAACGGCGAATCGAGGCAGATTCATGACTCCTCCCCGTCGTCACGGGCTTGCTCTTCGGCCTGCCTCCCCACATCGCGCACCTTCGAGCCCTCTTCCAGGGCCTCGTGGCCCCGGAGTACGACCCGGTCGCCGGCCTCCAGACCGCGGACGATCTCGCTTCGCAGGCGCCCCCTCAACCCGAACTCCACCTCCTGTTTCTCCACTCGATCATCGCGCACACGCCACAGGTAGTGCTCCCCGTCGGCGCTTCGCTGCACGGCCTGATTATCCACGGTGACCGCGTCGTCGGCCCGACCCAACTCCAGGCTCACCCGGGCGTACATCCCGGGCCGCACCTGAAACTCACTCGACCCCTCGGGCCGGATATCGACGCGCAGTGTTCGCGTCGAGGAGTCGAGCACCGGGGCGATGCGATGAATCTCCCCCCCCATGGCCACCGAGCCGGTCGCCCCGATGCGAATCGTCACCGGCGTCTGCGTCCCCACTCGCGGCGCCTGTCGCTCCGGAACTCGCACGGTCAGATACAACTCTCTGTCATCCACCAGGGTCACCAGGGGCTGGCCGGGACTGACGTGACTGCCTCGCTCCACCTGTCGTGCCCCGATCACTCCGTCGAAGGGAGCGCGCACCTGGGTGCGCCCCAGATCCTCGCCGACCGACGCAAGCTGGGCGTTGCGCTGTTCGATGGTGGCCTGTGCCACGGCGATTCGCTGCTCCGCACTGCGAAGCGCCCTCTCCAACTCCTCGATCTCGCGCTCCGGGATCATCTCGCGCTCAAATAGGGGCCTCTTTCTGCGAAGTTCACTCTCCAGATTTTCCAGCTCGACCTTCGCCTCCTCCAGATTTGCCTCGGAGACCCGCACGGAGGCCTCCAATTCGCGCACCGACTGGCGCAGATTCCGGTCGTCGATCTTTGCTATCAGATCCCCCTCCTCGACCTGGTCCCCCACGTTGACGTGCATCTCGATGACCCGCCCGGCCACGTCGGCCGACAACTCCACCATCTCCTCCGATCGGATCTCGCCGGCGTAATCGCCGGTGACCTGAAACTCCCCCTGCTCCACGACCACCGTCTCCACAGAGACCACCGGTTCGGCATCATCTCCCATCCCCGGTGGGCCTTGCCGATCCCCGGCGTCGTCCCCGTCGGTGCAGGCCGTCGCCATCGACAGCACGGCCATATAGCACCCCATCATTACCAGTCGTCTCATCGCCTAGACCTCGTCATCGTCGAGTGTCTCTTGTAGTTTCCTAAAGTCCATCGTGCGTCGCTTTCATTCCTCATCGATCCCCAGATAGCGGTACTGTACCTCCGCGAGGCGAGCCTGAAGTTGGACCTGATTGAGTCGCAACTCGGCGTTCAATAGTTCCTGCGAAGCGTCGCTGACCTCCAGGCTCGATACCAGACCCTGCTCGAAACGGGCCAGGGTCTGCTCGAACGTCTCCTGTGCCAACTCCACCTGCTCCTCGGCCACCGCGATCGCCGCCACGGACGTTCGCCACTGACGAAGCGCCTGATGAAGCTGCACGTTCGCATCGCGCAGATCCCGCTCCAATTCCAACTCCTGTTGGCGCACCTCGGCCTGGGCTGCGTCGGCCCTCGCGTAGCGCCCTCCGCCGTCGTACAGATTCCACGTCGCCGACAACACCACCGCCCAGGTGTGGCGATCAGGGTTGAATAACGAGGGGCGACCCCAGCCGGAATTCAGACTCAGGTCGACCCGTGGCGCCAACGTCCACCACACTCCGCGCCGGCCAAGCTCCGACGCCTCGATGCCTGCGCGCTGAGCCGCCAGATCGGAGCGTTCCTCCGTCAACTCCCCTGCCATCGCGGGCACCTGTAGATCCACGTCGTCCGGTTCGACGTCGGCACGCAGCTCTCCGTCGGGAGTTCGCCCCAGAAGGGTCGCCAGGCTGTCCGCCGCATTGCCCACCACCGCCTCTGCCTCCAGCAGCGCCTGCTCCGCCTCCAGGACCTCGGCGCGAGCCCGGCTGACGTCCACCGGTATCGCCTCCCCCACCTCCAATAACGCCTCGGCACGCTCCAGATACTCTACGCGCCACTCGATGGCCGCCTCGGCGATCTCCACCTCACGTTGCGCCGACGCCAGAGTATAAAACGCCTGCTCCGCCTCGAGCATCAGCAAATTCCGCTGCCACTGCGCACTCTGCTCCGTCACCTCCAACAGCTTGCCCGCCTCCCAATAATCGAAATAGGCGGGGCCGTCGAAGACCCTCATCGACAGCGACGCGTTGGCCCCCCAATCGAAACGGCGCACCACCACGTCGTCTCCCACCTGCCTTTCGTCGACGCCCTGACGGGTCAGGTTCGCCGAGGCGTCGAGCCTGGGTAACAGGGCCGCCAACGCCTGGCGCTGAAAGGCACGACTCTGGCGAATCTGCATCTCCGTGATCTGGTGGGTCTCGTGGCGCTCGGGCACCTGTTGCAATACCTCGTCCAGCGTCACCGCCTGCCCCCACGCCGCCGACGGCGCCACCACCACGAGCCCCGCCATCAGGGCACACGCAATTATTCCTCGTCGTACTGCACTCTTCATCGAATCACGCCATCTTGTCAGCGGGCCAATTCTCGGACTTCCTACAATGTCGACGTCCCGTCGTTTGTTCCCCCGACCTTGTCCCACCTCGGCTTGCACGATAGGTTGGAGTTCGTACTTCGAGGTTCAGGTGGGCCAACATGAAATTCTCCCGGCCATTCTTCAAGCGACAATCTGCTCTCATAGCGGTCTTCATCGCCGCCGCCATCGTCCTGTGGTCTGTCCCCGCTGCGGCAGCGGGCTTCTTTTTGCCCACCCGCGGCGTCGAGGCATCCAGCCGCGGCGGCGCCTCCATCGCTCCTCACGACGCCGCCCTGGACTCCATCTGGTACAACCCCGCCGGCCTGTCCCTGAACGACGAATTTCAACTCGACGTGGACGTCGCCGTCGTCGACGTACGAAGCCGCTTTTATCGCGCTCCTCGCCAGATGCAAAACGGCGACGTGCTCTCCTACGATCCCGTCCAGAACCAGGCTTCCCCCAACGTCATCCCCAAGATCCTCGTCGGTGGCTCCACTCCCCACCCCGATATCGGCTGGGCCCTGGGATTATATACCCCTTATGCCGCCGGCGGCCGCTATCCCGAAGATGGACCCCAACGCTACGTCCTCGTCGACAACGTGGGCTCCACCATGGGCTACGTCCACGCCGCCATTGGCTGGTCCGTCAACGAGCGCCTCTCCTTCGGCGCCGGCCTTCAGAACTTCATGGGTGAGTTTCGCATCGTAGCCATGGGCTCCGGCTATACCGGGATATATGGCGACCCGGAGGACCGCGACCTCGACATGCTCGCCATCGCCACCCTCTCCGACCGGTTTTCTCCCACCGCAAACGTGGGCACCACCTTCGCCATCACAGACCGGATCCACACCGGCCTCTCCCTGCAGCTTCCCCATCTATTTCGCGACAGCGACGCAACCCTCGAAACCCGCATGCCCGACCATCCGCCCTACGACAACGCCGAGGCCACAGACGATACCATTTCACTCTCCGTGCCCTTTCCTTTCCAGCTTCGAGGGGGCCTGCGCTTCGTCGATCCCCGGTTCTTCATCGAGGCATCCCTGGTCTACCAACACTGGTCTCTCTTCGACGAGGTCGTCGTCGATCCCGGCGACGCCGAGATCACCGGCCTCCCCGGTGTGGGCACCGTTCCCGTTCAGGCCTTCACCTTTCCCCAGGAGTATCGAAATACCATCTCCGTCCACCTCGGCGGCGAATACAACCTGGGCTCCGACCTCGATCTTCGCGCAGGCTACGTCTTTGAGCGCAGCGCCGTACCGGACCACCGCTACAGCGTCTTCGCCCTCGACCCGGACAAACACCAGCTTACGGCGGGCGCCGGCGTCGGCGCCGGCCCCGTCGACCTCAACGTCGTCGCCGGAGCCATCATTATGCCTTCGCGTCAGATCTCCAACTCCGAGGTGCGCCAGATCAACCCCGCCGATCCCGACGATGAATACACGATCGTCGTGGGAAATGGGCGCTATGAGCACTTCGGATACCTCTTCGGCCTCGGCGTTCAATACGGGTTTTGACTCCACCCCGTCCCACGGGTTAGGCTTCGGGCGCCTCCACTTTTGACATAGTTCTTCGACGTCGTCCCACCGGCCCCGTATGAAGCCTCCAGCCGCCACTCATTCGCCCCGTTATATCGTCATCGAAGGCCCCATCGGCGTCGGAAAGACCACCCTGGTCAACCGCCTGTCCCAGCGCTTCGACGCCCACACCGTCCTCGAGATCTTCGAGGAAAACCCCTTCTTGGCCGACTTCTATGAAAATCGGGAGGCCTTTGCCTTTCAGACGGAGATGTTCTTCTTGCTGAGCCGCTATCGCCAACAAGAGGAATTCGCCCAGGCTGACCTCTTCGGCCGCATGTCGGTCAGCGATTACCTCTTCGTCAAATGCAGGCTCTTCGCAAGCCTCACGCTCTCCGATCACGAACTGACCCTCTACGATCGGATGTACTCCATTCTCACCACCCAGGTCCCCACCCCGGACGTGGTCGTCCACCTCCACGCTCCCCTCGACGTCCTTCTGGAGCGCATCAAAAAACGGGGCCGCTCCTACGAAGAAGATATGGACCCCGACTATATCGAGCGGCTGTCCCGGCTATACAACACCTATTTCTCTCACTACGACGAGACCCCCCTTATCGAGGTGGACACCTCGGACGTCGATTTCTCCCAAGACGACCAGGCCGTCGACGATCTGATGAACCAGATCGTCCAGGCTCATCAACAGGCCCTCGCTCCGGCACCAGCCGTCGAATTCTAGTCCTCTTTCACCGCCCAACCCTCACTCCACCAGCGGTTCCAACTCCAGGACTCCCCGCACCTCTACGAGTTCGTAGAAGCGCTCCATGCCGCTTCGGCTGTCGCGAAACCAGTCGCCGATCCGACTCAGCGCCGCTTCTCGTTGGGCTCGATCGAGCTCGTCGTCCACGCTGGGCGGGGGGCTGAAATATCGCACCAGGATATCGAAGAGCACCGACCAGGAGGAATCGCGCTCTTCGCCGCGCTCACTTCCCCTGGCCAGAATATCGAGGCCGTATCCCTGATCGTCGATCTCGGGCACCGTGGCCAATAGGTGGGCCAGAAGCGTCCCGTTCGGTAGCTTTCGATGGGGCCCGACCTCCACTTCACGGTCCGGATCCAGAACCCCCGCCATAAATCGCCCCGCCGGCATCAAACTCTCCGTATCCAGGGCCTGCACGATCAGCGCATACAGGGCCATGCTCACCCGGTCGGCCCGGTCTCCCGTCTCCGAAAGATGTCCCGGAAGAAGCCGCATCATCCTGCGTCCGTCCTCGTCTTCATGGAGCTTTGCCAAGATCTCCAAAAACGCGAAGAATCCCCGCGAGCCGTAAAACTCTGTCAACCTGTCCGGCACGGTCTGCGTCAACCAGGGCTCGAACTCGCCACGTTC
Source organism: Myxococcales bacterium (assembly GCA_007131755.1). Classification (GTDB taxonomy): domain Bacteria; phylum Myxococcota_A; class Bradymonadia; order Bradymonadales; family Bradymonadaceae; genus SLJM01. Next base: position 10,901 of record SLPW01000118.1, read on the forward strand.
CTCCATTTGCCGCGCCCGCTCTCCCAGATAACCCAGCCAGTGGGTCGTCAGGGCCACCACCCCCTCTTCGCGAAAGACATATCCGTCGGCCGTCTGGTCTGCCGCCAGCACCACCTCGAAGAAGGTCTCCATCGCCCTGGCCAGCTCTCGGCGCACATCTTCGTCATCTTCCACCCGCCGGATCATGGCGTTGTATCTGTCGAGGATCACCTCCATGCGACTGACCTCCTCGAGAATCCGCCCGTCTCCCAATTCAATGACAAAGGGCTCATTTCGAGGTGTATACCCGTCATCGTTTCGCACCCACTGATACACCAGTTGCCGAAGCCTCTCGTCGATCGACACACCCTCGTCGTCGGTCATCGACTCCGTCGACAGCGCCAGCACCCTCAGGGCCTCGAAGATCTCTCCATCCTCGAAGATCTCGAGCATCGCCGGCTCCGCGCTCACCAGATTCGACGCCTTCATCGGCGACGGCTCTCCGTCGACGTCCACATAATAATCGTCTCGGCTCGCATAATGGTCGTGAATCACCAAGAAGATCTGGGCCAATAGATCCTCTCGATCGTGTTTGGCGAAAGCCCGGGCCAGGGGATGGAGCACGTCGATCAACCCACTGGCCTCCGCCGTATACAGACCGTCGGCGTGGTGAAAGGCCATCACGAAGCCGTCGTTGCAGACTGGATTGGCGATGTCGATGAAGAAGTCGTCTCCCTCGACCCTTAGATCGGGCATATTGAACAGCCGCGTGATCTGATCCGGCGTGGGATAGGGATCGAGACGTGCGCCCATCGCTTCCGTAATCTCACTGAGCGCCAACACCACCGTATCGTTGTTGAAGCTCCCCCCGGTGACCAGATTCAACAGATCGATGATCGTCGCCAGATCTCCTTCCTGATCGATATAATCGCCCAGATACAATTCGCCGGCCACGGATCGAATAAAGGCCTCCGCCGCTCCCGGAAGGCTGGCCACCGGCGGGAGGGCTTCGGGATCGATATTGAAATCCGGCACGTCCAGATCGACGATCTCCACCGCATAGCTCGCTCCCGTCGTGTCGCGCAGAAGGTGAAATAGGCGTTGAAATCGGCTGCGATTCTCATTGGGCTCATTCGCCGATTTCGGCGCATCGAAATCGGTCAGCTCCGAAAAGAGCTCCTCCATGGGACAGCCGCGGATGCACTCGAATCGCTCGATGGTCCCGATCTCGTACTGGTCCTTGCAGTCTTCAAAGCAAGCATCGTAGGCGCCTCCCTCGGCAGCGGGCACAGGCACGGAGTGCAGATCGCTGTATCGCACCAGCGTCGCCATCGACTCTCCAGCCTCCTCCAAGATCGGGTCGCGCATCGCCTCCATCACGTCGGCCCACAACTGTGGATCTTCGGACAACTCCCGCACCACCGCCAGCAGATCGTAGGCCAGCGTCTCGTCGGGATAGATATCGATCTGCGGATACTCCGAAAACGTCCCCGCCACATTTCCCACCACATGTGCCAGATAGGCCAGTTGATCGATCTCCTGGCTGATATAGCGCTTCGTCAACTCCATCACCTCCGGAAGTTCGGAGATCGACAGCCCGCTGATGACGGCGTCCAATAGATCCAACACCGGATGATCCTGTGGAAATGCACGGAAATTCCCCCGCGCGTCCACTCCCACCACGGGCGGACCGAATACTTCCAGCGCCACCTTCGACAGCCGATACAGCGCCCCTTCGTGCGAGATCTTTCCCGCCATGCGCATCACATAGGGAAGGGCCGTATCGCTTATATCGACGTAGCGAAACGCGTAGCGGTGTGGCCCGTCGACGAGCTCCACCCGAGAGAAAAAATCTCGCTGAAACGCCGGATGATCAATGGGCTCCGTCGACAGGGGAGCGATGGCCAGTGATGAACCGTCTTCCAGGATGAATCGACCTTCCTCGTCTGTATCTGCCCTTCCATCACCTGTGGAGTCCACAAAAGGTGACGGGATCTCTCCGTCGTCTTTGACCACCACCGGAAGCCCCTCGTCATCGAAGAGCGCCACGTAATGATGACGCGACGGTTCACCATCTCGATAGCGATTGTCGGCACGCAAAAAGAGATCGCGCAGCGTCGTCGCCCATCGATCCGTGGTCTCCTCCGCCGGCGGATCCTCTATGGCCATCACCAACGCGCGGAGAAAATCGGCATATCCCGACGCCGGGTTCTGAGTATTGGGATCGCCATCAGCGGTCAATCCGTCCAACTCCAGCAGCGTATACCCGAGATGAGATATCAGCGCTGGCAGATCGGAAAATTCCACCATCTCCTGGATCATGCTCGCCTGTACCCGAGGCGATAGAAAGTCCAGCGCCCCGTAGGTAGGCGGATTCTCGAGGCTGTCCATCAACTCCTCGTCGGCCACCGCCTCCTCGAGGACCAGGGAAAATCGCCTCGTCAGCGCCGGAAGATATCCATCCTCGATGACCGGCAAAAATGCGACCAGAAATTCGTCCAATTCCCCCACGCTCTCTCGGGGAACGGCGTGGTCGACGGCCTGAACGAAGTCTTCTTCACGCTGCTCCAGAAGGGCTGTGCGCTCCTCGGCATCCGTACTGCTTCTGAGGGTATCCTTATACCAGATCGCATAGAGCTCCTCCCCAAGCGAACCGCGCTCGAAGTCCGGCCGGTGCAGATCGTATTCCTTGGCGCAGCCCATCATCACCGCCAAGACCATCACCGATCCCCACAGACTCCAACGCCGACACCACCTTCCGATCCGCAACATCGATACCATCGCCATCTCGTCGCGCCCTGGTTCTATCCATCCTCATCTCGAATCGCTGAACCCACGGTAACAAATTTCGCCTTCCACGCCCAAAGGCAGTGCAATCTGCCAAAGAGATAGATTCTCACGCAGGATTCGGTGACGATCCCGGGCCTTCTACGACGTCCACAATCTGTATCACTGCATCCTGTTGACCGTTCGATCGGCGCTCTGATAACCTCGCCGCGCTATTCGTCCCGTTGACTTTCTCCGAAAGACTTCCGGAGACTGACGTTTCATCTCCTCAACGACCGCAGGTTTTGACCATGCCCGACATTCGGGGACTCCGCCGTTCCGCCCTGTTACCGTGCCTCCTCCTCCTTCTGGTGGGATCGCTCGGCTGCGATGAACCTCCTCAGATCGTTTCCGCTGATCAACCCGCCTCGGAAGGTGGGGTGCAATTTCAGCTCGGAGACTACGAAGTTCACTATCTGGAGTTGTCTAATAACGGGGAGACCGTCTCCTATGACGAGCCAGTCCTCGTCATGCCGTTGACCATCTCCAACGTGGGCGACGACGAGTTCATCTACAGCCCGACGCACACGGCCAGCCAGCTCTCCAAAGCTCGCACTCCCCTTTTATTTCCCGATCCTGCTCCGGGTTCGACAGAGATCGACTGGGAATCGGAATCGCTCCAGCCGGTGGCCGCCGTCGATCTGGAGGCCGGCGCCTGGGGCGAGCAAATCCGCGAGTCCACCTCGCTGGCTGCCGGCGACGACATCACCGACTATTTTCTCTTTGAATTACCGGAAGACGCAGAGGGAGCGATGATGTTTAGCGTTCCCCCCAACATGCACCGCGGCGATCGACCGGTCTACCTGCGTTTCGACTACAGCGAGCCCGACCCTCAGACGCCACCCATCTATTCCGTTGGCGAAGCCATCGACTTCGATGGCGTCCTATTCACCGTCACCGATATCGAGCAGTTATGGGTGGAGATGGAAGACGAGGAC
>SLPW01000096.1 GCA_007131755.1 Myxococcales bacterium
CGCGCCATCACGGCGGTGGTGGAGGAGACGAATTTTAGTGGGCGCCTGTACGACGCCGATCTGTGGGAGGTGACGCGTCGGGCCCTCGAGGAATTGGCGGCCTGTCTGGAAGATCACAGCCGAGGTGACCATGAGGGCTGAGCCAGGACGCATAATTGCGGCTGCGGTCACCACGGGGCTGATCGCACTGCTGGGCACTGCGACGACGGCGCAGGCCGAGGACTTCAGTCCCGAATCGCAGGAGTGGTACGGGCTGGCGGCGTTCGTTGAATTTACGCAGAATCTGGGCGTGGATGTCCGACAGGTCTCGCAGCTCGACTGGGCGGAGGTTAAGGTCGACGATATCATCGCCATCGTCTACCCCCATCATTCGGTGGATCCGGACTCTCTGGCCCGCTTTGTCTCCGATGGCGGCCGGGTGGTGGTGGCAGACCACTACGGGGCGTCCGTGCCATTTTTGGATCGCCTCTCTGTGGAGCGCGCCGAACCAGAACCGACAAATCTTCCCCATCAACAGTTCGTAGAAGATCATCCGGGATGGCCGCTCTTCGAGGTCCGCGGTGAGCATCCGCTCATCACCGAGGTGGATAAGCTGATCGGCAACTACCCGGCTGTATTGCATAACGTGGGGGGACCGGTGGTGTCCTATGACGAGCAGGGGGGCCTGATCTACGATATGATGCTGGGAGATGGACGGGCGATCGTGATCGCCGACCCCAGTCTGTTTATCAATAGCATGTTGCCCGTGGCGGACCACGCCCGTCTGGTGGCAAATATGTGGGACTATCTGTGCGAAGAGGAGTGCCGGGTCTGGTTGTTGGTACGAGAGTTCGACATGGACGGGGACTACCGCGGCAAAGAAGACGACGAAGATGGAGTCGTCGAGGCGATCAACGACATGCTGCAGAGGGCGTTTCGCCAGCTTCCTCATTCGCAGCTATTGCATTTATTGGCCATCTTCGTCGTCTTTGGTACGGCGCTATACCTGCTGACCGTTTTTCGATGGAGACGCCCGCGACTTCTGTCCCAGTATATCGATCGTCATAGAAAGGAGCTGTCGCCGCCGCTGACGGAATTCGATTGGAATGTGGCGCGCTTTGGTGATCCCGACGGAAGGATCAATTATGCGCTTCCCGTGGCGTTGTTGAAGGAGTCCTTCGAGGAGTTATTCTTGGACGCCCTTGGTGTGTGGCCGCCGTCGCAGGGCTATCTGCCCACAACGGAGGCATTGGCCCGACGCTTCGAAGAGCGTTATCTTCGCGGAGAGTCGCCGCAGGTGCGAAAGCAGCGCCGCCAGGAGGTGGAGCGACTACTGAGAGAGCTCTCCAAGGTTCCGACGCGGCACCGAATCTTTTTGGAGAGCGACGAATACTACCGTGCCCGCGACATGGAACGGCTTCACGGTCGAATCCTTCAGGTGCTCGATTGGATGGGACTCAAGGAGACGTATGAGCGACAGAGCGGCGAAATCAATGAGCGAGGCCCCCGTCGTCGAGGCCGATGATTCGGCGATCGACGGGGAAGTGCTGGAAGAGGTCGCCTCGGACTTCGATCGAATCCGCACCGAGGTGGGGCGAATCTTTATCGGCCCCTCATCGACGATCGACAGCTTGATGGTGGCTCTGGTCGCCGGCGGACATATCCTGCTCGAGGGGGTCCCCGGGGTAGCGAAGACCACGTTGTGCCAGGCCTTTGCAAGCACGTTGAGCGCGAAGTTTCGGCGCATTCAATTCACCCCCGATCTATTGCCCTCGGATATTACGGGGACCTACGTCCCCGACCTTGGGACGAATGAATTTCACCTGCGACGGGGACCGATCTTTGCCAATATTCTGCTCGGTGACGAGATCAATCGAGCACCGGCGAAGACTCAATCCGCTCTACTGGAGGCGATGCAGGAGCGCCAGGTGACCATCGAGGGCAATACTCATATATTGCCGTCACCGTTTATGGTGCTGGCCACACAGAATCCGGTGGAGCAACAGGGAGTATATCCGCTTCCGGAAGCCCAGTTGGATCGCTTCTTATTGAAAGTGAATATCGACTATCCGACGCAGGCCCAGGAGTTGGAGGTGTTGAGGACCCATCGGCGAAGCCAGCCGACGCCAAAGGCGGTCCTGGACGCGGAGGACGTACGCCGGGTGACGGAGTTGGTGGAAAAGATCCACGTCTCAGAGGAGATGATGGAGTACGTTCTGGGGCTGGTGCGCCACACACGAAATGATGACGAGGTGGTCTTAGGAGGGTCACCGAGGGCGTCGTTGGCGCTGTTGCGTGCATCTCAGGCACAGGCACTGATCCGGGGACGAAGTTATGTGGTGCCCGACGACGTACGTCAGTTGACGCCGTCTGTACTCTCCCATCGAATTCTGCTCCATCCCGATGCCGATCTGGCCGGTGTGCGGGGGGTAGATGTGGTGGAGCGTGCAATTCGCTCCGTGCGCTACGGATAGCCGAGGAAGCCGACGTGAGTCCATATCTGACCGTCCGGGGGAAGTGGCTATTCATCACAGGAGTGGTGATGACGCTGGTGGGAGTGGCGGTGCGGCAGCCGTTGATGGTGGCCTTCGGTCAGGTTCCGTTTGCCATCTTATTGGCAGCGGTGGCGCTGTTGTTGCCTGCGGCCCGAAGTCTGGACCGCCGGTGCGCGAATTTCTCCGTCGACGAGCAGGAGAACGCCCATCCGGCCATGCAACTGAGGCGACGGGGCAGCACGGCTGTGGCGGTTTGGATGAATAACGGCGGGAAAGCTCCGTTGGTGATTCGCCGACTGACCTCCTACGTGAGCGGTCCGGTTGAGGTGGAGGTGCAAGAAGCACATTTTCGTGTGGGGGCCGGGCGGGCGGTCCGGTTTTCGGTGTGGGTTCGCACTCGAGGAGTGGGCCGGTCGAGTCTACAGGGATTCGATGTGGAGATCCTCGATCCCTGGGGATTGTTGGCTGCCCGCGATTATCTGCCCTGCTTGCAGCGATTCGAGACCTATCCCGCCGTGGGTCGATTTCGCCCCCCGAAGGAGCGGCGTCACCGATCGTCGATGATACGACCGTCGCGGGGAACGCCACTGAGCAGCCGTTCGGGTACGGCAGTGCGGGAGTTGCGCGATTTTCAGCCCGGTGATCCCCTGCGGGCCGTGGCTTGGAAGGCCACGGTGCGCCAGCGCCGACTTATCGCGAGAGAGTTCGACGACGAGCGAACACAGGTGGAATTTCTCGCCCTCGATATATCGAGCTCCATGCGGGCGGGATTGCCGATGGGAGAGAAATTCGACCACGCCGTCGAAGTGGTTGCGCGTCTTGCAGAGCTGCACCTGCAGCAGGGAAGAAAGGTGGGGCTTTGGACCTTCGATGCCGGCGTATACGGTGAGTTGAAGACCGGGTTGGGCACCCCCCAGTTGCAGCGCATTCAGCGCCATTTGTTGGAACTTCGATCGGTGGTGGATGCGGAGCGCACCGCCCTGTCCGAAGAGGAGTTACAGGAGGCGCTGGCCGATTATCTCCTCGTCCAGGAACGTCTCGATTTTCGACATGGTCAGGGGCTCGAAGGACAGGTGGACGCCCGGCTGTTGAAGAGTTGGCTGGCGGCGATGATGGAGGGAGAGTCCAGCGAGTGGAACTGGAAGGAGCCGGCGACGGGAGTGGTGGAGGAGACGGCGAGCGTGGTGCGGCAATTCTACCGGTTTCGGGGCCTGGAGTTGGATCCCCCCTCGGAGGTGCGGCCGGGGACGAAGGTTGTGGGCATCCAGGCCGTGATCCGGGCCATCCTCACCGGCGAAGGGGCAGGGGGGCGGCTGACAATCGTCAGCGATCTATGCGGCATAAAGGACGTGGAGAGCCTGCGAAGGAGCATCGGTCTCGGCCGAAGGCGGGGGCTGAGCGTTCGCATCCTGGCGCCATTTTCACCCTTTTATACGGAGGTCGCTACCATCTATGAGAAGACCTCACAGGGAGCGGGGCGCCTGTTGAGGAGAACACAAAAGGATCGCCTGACGAAGCAACGTGTGCGCCTGGTGCATGAGCTATTTACTCGATCCGAGCGGCGCGAGCGGCGTCAGTTGGCACGTCAGCTGGAGGCCATGGGGGTGGAGGTCCAATTTATCGGGCCCACTCACAGTGCAGGGCAGCCATAGCTGTACTCATCCCGGGGCCTTAGGGGTGCTTCGGACTTCGGCGATCCCCTCGTGATGCTCTCCGATGGCCTGCAGAAACCCGTAGAAATATTGCCAGGCGCTCCAGAGGCTGAAGAAGACGGAGACGATGAGAAGCCACAACCCGATCTGATGAAAATTCACGGCAAACGAGGTAAAGAGATAGTTGACCTCGTAGGTGAAGTGGATGATGAGCCCGATGAGCCCGGCCATCTGAAAGGCGGTCTTGAGCTTTCCACCTCCTCCTGCGGAGATGACCATTCCCTCGCCGGCAGCCATGGCTCGCAGACCGGTCACCGAAACTTCACGGGCGATGATGATGATCGCAATCCAAGCCGGAAGCCGACCAAGGGGGATGAGCACGATGAGGCAGGTGATGACCAGTAGCTTGTCGGCCAGGGGGTCGAGAAATTTCCCGGTCATGCTCACCAGGTTCTGGCGCCGGGCGATATAGCCGTCGAGCCAGTCTGTGACGGAGGCCACCCAGAACAGCAGGACGGCGATGATACAACTGACCGGATCACCCCAGTAGATAAAGAGGGCGACGACGGGGATGAGGGCGATGCGAAACAGCGTCAGGACATTGGGAATGTTGACAATGTCCTGACGTATCGTCTGTGCGCTCACTGGGATTCCTGTTCGGCCGAATAGTGCTGATACCAGTAGTAGACGGAGACCACATACTGTCGTACCGACGCGTAGGGGATGCCGTCGTATCGCTGTACGGCGACGTCACCGGCGTTGTACGCGGCGAGGATGAGGTTGATATCGCCATCGTAGCGGTCGATCAAGATCCGAAGGAATTTTGCTCCGCCGAAGATGTTCTGGCGCACGTCGAAGGGATCGTCGACATTGAGGGACGCAGCAGTACGCGGCATCAATTGCATCAGGCCCATAGCGCCGGCATGACTGACGGCATCGGACTGAAAAGCGCTCTCTACTCGCATGACGGCTTTGATGAATCCAAAGGGAACGTCGTAGGCCTCGGCCGCCTCGGCGATGATATCGTCGTAGTATCTCTCGCGCTCCGAAAAGGACAGCGTCGAAGAACCCATGGTGGGTTGAATGTCGGAGTCCCCGGAGCTGGAACTGGAGGAGCTTCCCGAAGAGGCACGAGATCGTTGCTGAGCTCCGTCAGAAGAGGTGCCAATCTTTTCAAGAAGGGTATAGCCCGGAGCCGTTCGCCGTTCGGTGGTGATCAGCACCTCGCCGTCGGGAGTCTCGTAGGTATACATCTGCGCGGCTGCCGTCGCCGGCAGGGCGACGAGAGCCGCGAAGAGTAGCGTTGACAGAAGATGGAAAGTACGTTTCGACATATCACCCGGCGGAAATTGTTGGTGTCCGTACATGATTTCGAAAGGTATTACACAGGTAATTTTGTTCCCGGGCAAGAAAAGTTGAAGGTCGATCGTCGTTGACGATCTCGGCCGGCCCCGTCGTTCATACCCTATCTTGACATTCGCTCACGCTGCTGCCAGTTTGTTTCGGCTTCGAAACGGAGAATAAATTTATTGCGCACGCCTTCGCGCGTGCGATTGCTCGGGAGACTATAAAGACATGGATTTGACACGTTTGACGATGACAGCACTTCTGATCATTGGGCTGGGGACGACTGTTACCGCCTGTGGGGATGACGCAACGGAACAGGAGTCAGAGAACGCCGATGTGCCTGACCGCGTTATACCCGAGGGATGTCTGGGCAAATGCGACAGCCCCTACGATATCTTTACCAGCCCCTGGAAAGCCGATGTGGAGGCCATGAACGAAATCTGGCCCAACGGCCCCACCATGGAGACCGTAGAAGATGCCTTCGTGGTAGACGTCGACCTGGGGGAGGCACAATTTACGGCGCCCACTCACCTCTTCGGCGGCCCGATCAACGTGATCCCCTATGCCGACGGTGACAATGTCACCGACGCCTCTGGCGAGGTGCTGGAACGGGGCGATCAGGTCATCGCACAGGCTTTTGCTCCCGGCGTCGTCGGCTTCACCATCAAGCATCATCGCCCCTCGAACCGCACCATGACCCCCCATGATGTGCAGACGGATATCAAGGAGCAGGTAAAACTGCAGGACACACATATCGGCATCGCCGTGGGAATTATGCGCGACGGCCAGCCCGGAGCGATGACCCTCAACAATCCCCAGGGCTATGAACAGGGGCGCTTTGGAAGCCCCTCCTATCCGCCGATCTTCGTCAAGCCCGCCTGGCCGGACTACCTGCCTTCCGGCATGGGGTGGGAGTTCAACCACAACACTCTTCTGATGCTGGCCGGCTTCAATGCCGTCTCCAACTTCCCGGGCGACTACAACGGCGGAGATCCGTTGGCGGCCCACAACGTGGAGCGCCTCGAGGAGCACGTGATCATGATGGTCAAGGCCATCACCGGCGACGATGAGGCCCAGGCCTTCTTCGAGGACCCGGCTAACCTGGTCTACTGCGCCGAATTGGTCTTCCTTGGCACCTCTGCCGGTCTTCATTTCCCTCTTACCGAAGAGACGATGGTGCCCCTGGTCGGCGAGGATGTATGGGATGCTTTTGTCGCCGAAGTCGATAAGCATAACGACGACGATCAGGTCTCTACCTTTGAGTCCATGAATAGCAATCCCTTGATCGACAAAGTGCCGCTGACGCTTCCGGTAGACGACCTCAAGCCGGTGTACGAATACTCGGACAATCCCGACGAACTTCGCCACAAGTTGGCCTTCAAGCCCATGACGATGTCCGATATCGTCCATCACTTCCTGCGCACCCACGTACCGCGTCAACACCTCGGTGAGGCCCTGGCTCCCGTCCAGGGGCAGCTACTTGCGGCCATGAAGCCGGGACTGCTCGAAGCGATGGCTATGGACGAGATCCCCGAAGAGGATCCTCGTCGCCAGGCGGTGGACCAACTCTTTGAAGGGCTGGTCGACGTCGTTTCCACCCCGCATGACAGCTATGAAGACTTCCTGGCCAATCTTGCGCCCCTGATGGAGCAGGCCCGGCAGATCACCGGTCCTCGCCCCGGCGACGAGTCGGGAAGCGCCTACTTCGTTCCTCCCAGCCTGTACCACGTGGTCGCCCAGGGACAGCACCCCGGAGGCCTGATGGGAATTAATTACCTGGGTCACGGCATCCACGTCTCCGCCACCTATCGCCCCGACGGTGGCGACCAGGAGGAAGAAGAAGAGCCGGAACCCACTCTCGACGAGGAAGAGCCATATGGAGCCAGTTGCCAGACCGCCTGCGGCGGCCAATCGGCAGACCGGAGCTGCTGGTGCGACGATATATGCGAAACCTATGGCGATTGTTGTTACGATATTGTCGAATACTGCCCCCACGAAGAGCCGTGAGGGTCATGACTTACGAACCCTCAACACTCGGGGCGGCCTGAACTTCGGCTGGCCCCGGGCCACGGGTTGAGCCCCGGGCCATGCGCAGTCTGCGTGCCCGGGGTTTTTCGGTTCTTGCGACACACCGCCGACTCAACGCCTCATTGACAGGGTCTGCGGCCATTTTTAGACTCCCCGGGCCCTGGTGCCGTTCGGCGCCGGGGGCGGAATATAAGCAGTACCGCTACAGGGCTTTCATGACGAAGAAGAAATCATCGAAGGAGGGATCTACGCCATTGCGCCAGTGGTGGGCAGAGCTCGACTGGTTCGAGCCAGATACTCTCGGCAGGCGGTGGAAGTATCACCTCTGGATTGCCCTGGCCGGGTGCGTGTTGTTTTTGCCCCTTCTGGGTTCCTTCGGGCTGTGGGATCCCTGGGAGACGCACTACGGAGAGGTGGGGCGTCAGATCTCGGAGCAAAACGAGTGGATCAGCCTGTGGTGGGGAAGTCACTGGGAGGGCGGGGGAGGCGGAACGGAGGGCGGGTACTTCTTCTCCAAGCCGGTGCTGCTGATGTGGATGATGGCCATGGGGATGGAGACCTTTGGCATCAACCCCTGGGCGGTGCGACTCGGGGTGGCGCTGACGGCGATCGTGGGACTTGTGGCGGTCTATTCCTTCGGGGCCAGCGTCTTTCGCCGGCGCACGGGTGTGTTGATGGCCGCCGTGTTGGCGACGACACCGTTCTGGGCGATGCTGGGACGACAGGCGCAGACGGATATGCCCTTCGTGGGGACTATGACGGTGGGGATGTGTTTCTTCATGATGGCCGTCTTCGGCAGGGATCGTGAAGAGAAAGCGGGTCGATTCTCCCAGTTATTGTGTACCTCCTGGATCGCCGTGTTGACGGTGCCACAGATCTCGATGCTGCTCATGGGGCTCGCCAGTTGGCGAGGCCCCGAGGTGGAGTGGATGGAGAATCTGACGGAGACGTCGACGATGGAGATCATCACCGTCTCGGGCGTCTTGTTGATCGGTGCGGCCCTGGTGGCGTTGGTGTCGCTGTTTTGGTCACATCACAAGCGCAGGTGGCTGGCCATCGGCGCATTGGGCGTGGTCTGGACGATCTCCCTGGCGATATTGGTGGCTCTCATGGTGAGCGCCGATGACAAGCTGGGAGCCCTAAACGGCTGGTTTGTCTGGGGTCCGACGCAGGCAACTCTGTACTCGACCTGCCTGGGCGTGGCGCTATACCTGATATTCGACCGGCCTCAGATGACACGGCGCCGGTTGTATATGTTGACCTTCTACGTCTTCGTCGCACTGGCGACTCTGGCGAAAGGTTTGTTGGGATTCATGCTCCCCGGAGCGGTGCTCTTTCTCTACCTTTTGATCACCCGTGAATGGCACCTGATGAAGCAGGTGGAGTTGCTAAAGGGGACTCTCATCTTCATCGCCATCGCCGTACCCTGGTATGCGGCGATGTTGATCCGACACCACCCGGGCTTCTGGAATCGCTTCTTCGTCCACGACCATTTTCAGCGATTGACCTCCGGGGTCCACGCCCTCTCAGACGGTTCCTTCGAGCACTTCATCCGCTGGCTGGGGTATGGCCTATTTCCCTGGTCGGCCTTGATTCCAGCGGCCCTGGTGCGCGCCTTCTCCACACCGACTCGGATCTTCGACGACGATCGGGGAAGGGCGGTGTTGATGCTGGTATTGTGGGCGGCCGTAGCCTTTACGCTCTTCTCACTGTCGAGCACCACCTTTCACCACTATATCTTTCCGGCAGTCCCGGCGCTGGCGATGCTCATAGGGCTCGCCCTCGACGACCTTCTGGAGACGCAGGAAGGACAACCCTGGCCTCTATATGTCCTGGGCGCAGCGGCGATGGCGGTCATCGCCTGGGATCTGATCGCCGATCCCCAACAGTTGAAGAATCTCTTCACCTATCGCTACGATCGAGCATGGGATCATGAGGCGTGGGACGGCGGCTTTCGGGTAGCCTTTGTGTTGGTCACGATACTCGTCACCACGGGAACGGCGCTGCTCGCCATGGCCAGAAGTCACCGGGTGCGCAGATGGGCGATGGGACTGTTATTTTTAGGCGCATTCTCGATGGTGGCGTTTTCACTCAACGTATATATGCCCACCATCAGCTCCTCCATGAGTCAGCAGGGCATCTGGGATCGGTACTACGAACTATGTGACGAAACGGATCCGCCACCCGGCGCCGATCTGCGAAAGACCTTCTGCGAGCAGCCTGCGATCGCCTTCAAGCTCAACTGGCGCGGAGAGACCTATCATACGCACAATGAGGTCATCCCCATTCGCAGCGACGAGGATTGGGAGGTATTTCTGGAACAGATCGGTGAGGGGACGTTCTACGGAATCATGCAATACAGCCGTTATCAAGGCGAATTCCAGCGTCAGCTTCCGGAGCATTTCCGTGGCCGAAGCTGTATCGTGCACGATGAAAATCTGAAGTTCGCTCTGGTGAAGGTGCCGGCCGACGAGGACGACCCGGAATGTGTGAGTGAGGAGTAGTTGCGCTCCCTGCGGTCGCTTGTAGTTACGCTCGGCTGGCGCCTCGCTTGTAGTTGGTAGTTACGCTCGGCTGGCGCCTCGCTTGTAGTTGGTAGTTGCGCTCGGCTGGGGCCTCGCTTGTAGTTAGTAGTTAGCTAACTCCAAGTGAGCGAAGCGAACGTAACCACCAGTGAGCGAAGCGAACGAAATATGTCCCCTTCCCTTTGTAGTGGTTTGTTGTTAGGCTCCCGGCGCCCGAGGAGCGACGTCGCCAACCTGCGGCTCCATTTAAGACGGCAGGTGTCTTCTGGACTCAGAGATGAATGCGCGTACTTCCTGCTTCTGAGATCCGGGGCCTGCTGCAAAGACACCCGATAGAAATGCTAATCATTGACATGGTCATCAACGGAGATAGTCCATGAGTAAGGCAAAACTGACGTTCGATGGTGAGGAGTACGAATTCCCGGTCGTAGAGGGAAGCGAGGGCGAGGTCGGAATCGACGTCGCGAAGTTGCGTGGTGCCACAGGCGCCGTCAGCCTCGATCCGGGCTACGGAAATACCGGGTCCTGCCAGAGTTCGATCACCTTTATCGACGGCGAAAAAGGAATTCTTCGCTATCGGGGCTATCCCATCGAGGAGTTGGCCGAGAAGGTGTCCTTCGAAGAGGTCATCCACCTCCTGGTATACGGTGAGTTGCCGACGCAGTCGGAGCTCGACGAGTTGAAGGAAAAGCTCAACGAATATGCCGTCATCGACGAGGGCATCAAGGATGTATTGAACGGCCTTCCGCGAACCGCCCATCCGATGGCCATGCTGTCGACGGCCATGTCGGCGCTGGAGACCTACTATTCGACCACCGGATCGAGCGACGAGGATATCCTGCGTGTTATCGCCGGAACGAATACCCTTGCCGCCTATATCTACCGCTACAAAGAGGAGCTTCCCTACGTCTCTCCCTCGAAGGATCTCGGCGTTGCGAGCAACTTCCTTCATATGATGTACGGCCGGCCCGATGAGGACCCGGACGTCGACGAGGTGGTGGCCGAGGCGATCGACAAACTTCTGACGCTTCACGCCGACCACGAGCAAAATTGCAGCACCTCCACGGTGAGAATGGTCGGAAGTGCCCACGCCAGCCTCTATGCGTCCATTGCCGCCGGCGTCGGTGCCCTGTCTGGTCCCTTGCACGGAGGTGCCAACCAGGCCGTGCTGGAGATGCTCCAGAATATCCAGGACGACGACGGTGACCTGGAGAAATACGTGGAGCTCGCCAAGGATAAGTCCTCCGAATTCCGGCTCATGGGCTTTGGTCACCGAGTCTACAAGAATTTCGATCCCCGGGCCCGAATCCTCAAAAAGTCGGCTGACGAGGTGCTCGGAGCCCTCGGAAAAGACGATCCCCTCCTGGATATCGCCCGCAACCTGGAGCAGGTGGCTCTGGAGGACGAATTCTTCGTCAAGCGACGGCTCTATCCCAACGTGGACTTCTACAGCGGCATCATCTACCGGGCGCTCGAGATCCCGACGGAGATGTTCACCGTCATGTTCGCCCTCGGCCGCGTGTCGGGTTGGGTGTCCCAGTGGCATGAGATGCGAAACGATCCCGCTTTCCGGATCCATCGCCCGCGCCAGATCTATATCGGCGAAAACGGCCGCAGCGTGCAGCCCATTTCGGAGCGCGGAGAGTGAGCTTTGCCGTGACTTGAGGTGACTTCGAACCGCCGGTCTCGTGAGGGACCGGCGGTTTTTTTGTGTGAGCGACGGTGATGCGTGGAGTGGGAAGGGCAATGGAGATTTTGGGGATGGGGGAGATGTGGGGATGGAGGACTGTCGGTATTGTACGGCTATGTTACATCAGGCATAATCGGGGAATCTTTTCGCTGTTCGCTTTCCCGGAGAAGTGCGATGCGACGGTACGCGAAAATCAGCTCCGTAGTGCTGGCTGTAGTAGTGCTCCACCTGCTGGCTGTGCAGGATGTGCTGGCGCAGCGCGATGCAGACGTGAGTGCTGGGGCGGAGGAAGATACCAGCGCCGTGATGGGCGGTGAGGCATTTATCGATCTTCCGCCCATTGACCGACCCGTGGCGAGGACTGACCAGGGGGCGAGGGATCTGGCCATCGTCATCGCCGTGGAGCAATACCACAACCTGACGAACGTGGCGGGAGCAGAGATAACGGGACTGGACTGGAAATCTTTCTTCTCCGGCCATATGGGCATGGAGGAGGATCGAATTTTATTTATCAGCAACGCCCGCGCCATCCCGTCGCTCATTGAGCGCGAGCTGGAGAGTCACCTGGAGAAGGCCCACGAGGACGGGCGGGTGTGGTTTGTATTTATCGGCCACGGTGCGCCGGATCCGACGGAGCGCAATCCCGGGGCTCTGCTCGTGGGCGCCGGGGCCCTCAACTATACGGCCGAGGATTTTCGCCTCGGATCGCTCCCCAAGTCTAGAGTCGAGGAATTGCTGAGCGCAGGAAGCCAAGCGCAGACCATCATGGTCCTGGATACCTGCTTTTCGGGGCAAACAGAATTCGGCCAGAGCCTGACGGGAACCCAGGCGGTGGTCCCCGACCTGTCGCGACTCGAGCCTCAGATGAAGCCGCGGGATATCGTCTTTACGGCGGCTCGCCACGACGAAGCGGCCCACTCCCTTCCGGGGCCCACCGTGGATCGACCGGCCTTTAGCTACGCTCTTCTGGGGGCACTGCGGGGATGGGCGGATACCACGGGGGACGGCACGGTAACGCCAGAAGAAGCGGAGATGTACGTGCGGCGTGCTCTGGTGGGAATGCAGACGCCGTCGGTGGAGGTCGACGACCCGTCGGTGCGACGAGCAGCGCTGGTGACACAGGCCATCGAGGAGGAGCCGGGGTTTGCCACCACCATTCAAGCCCTCATCAACCGCGGTCGGGCTTTTGCCCAGGGCGGGCCCTGTGAGGTGGAGGGCCAGGTCCGAAATATCGACACCCAGGGACAGTGCTGCTGGCCGGGACAGGCCTATAGCTCTCAGATGGGCTCTTGCCTGGGGACGCCGATGTGTCCGGACCAGATGGTTTTGGGTGACGATGGGGAGTGTCGGCCCGCCGGGGAGGGAGAATTTGCCTATGCGAGGTCTGCTCCCACCGGGCAATGCCAGACCGGGGTGCAGTGCCGGCAAATGGGCGACGACGCCTTCAGGGGGCGCGGGGGAAAGAGGGACTTCGAGCGGGCTGCCCAACTCTACGAAAAGGCATGCCAGATGGGCGATATGCTCAGTTGCTCCCATCTGGGGTTTCGCTACAACAGCGGGTTGGGGGTGGAGCGCGATCCACAGCGAGCCACGGAGCTGTACGAGAAGGCCTGCGAGGGAGGAAGCCTTCGCGGATGCGCCAACCTGGGCGTCGCATACGACAGGGGCGACGTTCGCAGCGAGAACCTTCGGCGAGCCCACGAACTCTACGAAAGAGCCTGCTCGGGTGGCGAGATGCTCGGCTGCACCAATCTGGGGACTCTTTATCGCGACGGTAGAGGAGTTTCGCAGGATCGACAGAGGGCCGTCGAATTATATGTGAAGGCCTGCGACGATGGCTTTATGTTCGGATGTGCACGGCTCGCCGACCATTATGGCTTCACCGATGGCACGGACCAGAGTTGGTCGCGCGCCGCAGAGTTGTACGACAAGGCATGTCGAGGCGGGGATATGGCGGGATGCTACGGTCTCGCCATTCGCTATGCCAATGGCGAGGGCGTCAACAAGAGTGTTCCCCGTGCGGTGGAGTTGTTGGAACAGGCCTGTCAGATGGGGGATGCCCGCGGCTGCAACAGCCTCGGTGTCAGGTACGACAGGGGCGATGGGGTGGTAAAGAGCCATCATCGCGCCGTCGAATTATTCGATCTGGCCTGTCAGCGGGGAAATATGTGGGGATGCAACAATCTGGGCATCAAGTACGCAAACGGGCAGGGCGTAGAGCAGCGCTGGTCGCGGGCCGTCGAATTATATCAAGAGGCATGTGCCGGCGGACATTCTTCGGGATGTAGAAACCTGGCGGTCAGATACGAGCATGGCCAGGGCGTGCAGCGAGATCTCGCCAGGGCCGCTGAATTGTATAAAACAGCTTGTGACGAGGGCAATTTTCGCGCATGTGCCGATCTCGGCCATCTGCACACGCGCGGCGACGGCGTCGCCCGTGATTTCGACCGAGCCGTCGAGCTCTTCGACATGGCCTGTCAGGGAGACGATATGTTCGGGTGTCTCCAACTGGGTAACCGATACGTCACCGGCCAGGGGGTGCCCAGAAATTGGGAGAGAGCCTACGAATTGCACAAAATGGCATGTGAGGGGGGCAGTACGAGCGGGTGTTCGAGCCTCGGCTTCGCGTACCTCAGAGCTCGGGGGACGACGCAGAACGTGTCTCGAGGGATCAGGTTTTTGGAGAAAGGATGCGACGGCGGCGACGGATGGGGATGTCACGAGTTGGGGCAGGCCTATCGCAGTACACAGGATTTGTCGCGAGCCACCGAATTCTACGAGAAAGCCTGTGCGGCGGGATATGGCGACGGATGCAACGGTGCTGCGATTCGTTATCTCAATGGCGAAGGGGTGGCGAAGAACGTGGGAAGGGCCATCGAACTATTCGACCAGGACTGTCAGGCCGGCGCGATGTGGGGATGCAA
>SLPW01000111.1 GCA_007131755.1 Myxococcales bacterium
CGCTGATACACGGAGGCGCGGCAGAGCTCACGAAGCGTCGCGAAAGCGCGGCAAACAACTCCGACGGGTTGTACTGGTTTCCACTTGAGAGTGGTGACCTGTGGGAGAGCGCTGTTTCGCAAACGGCCTACTGCCGATAGGAGGACCCTATCGTCTCCGGGACGATCCGTGGTTTTTCGGAGACCATGGTCTCCCG
Organism: Myxococcales bacterium; assembly: GCA_007131755.1. GTDB lineage: Bacteria > Myxococcota_A > Bradymonadia > Bradymonadales > Bradymonadaceae > SLJM01. The sequence continues at coordinate 197 of SLPW01000111.1, forward strand.
GCCATCGGCAGTCTCGCCATCCATCCCGTACGGTCGAGAGCAGCAAGACGCCTCATACAGCAACCAACGTCGAGCTGTTTGCCGCGTCATCAGCGAGGCTCAGCGGGCTCTATCGCGGCTCCGCGTATCAGCGCTCACTTTTCGCGCTCAGTGACTCCGCGCTTCGCGTACAGCGCCTCCTTGCTCAGCGATAAAAGAAAAGCGCTGAACAAGCCTGGAGGGCAGAGAGCTCGTGCTGCCGGGCTTATGATTGTCGCCTCTTCGATAATCGAATATCCTCCGGGAGCTGATTTATTGCTGAGGAGCGCAGGCACAATCGCTCCAGTCTTCTTCACCTGCGGCTACGGCGCGCAGGGCTCGGGGATCGCATACTCTGTGGTCTCCCAAATTCGCAGAACGAGTCCGTAGATCATGGCCAACCCGGAAGTGGAAGTCCTCGGGGACCGCTACCGCCTTCTTCGGCGCCTTCACAGAGAACGGGGCACCACCCTGTGGGAGGCCCAGGACGACCAGCGGGTTGAGCTCGTCCATGTGAAAGTGCTGGATGAGCACCTTCGTGCAGAGCCGCTGGTGGTGATGCGTTTTCGCCGGGAGTTGGCGCTGGCGGGGCGGCTCGACCACCCGACGACCGTGGCGCCACGGGAGCTCGTCGACGGAGAGCGACTGGCCCTTGTATACGACCGGCCGGGGATCGAGACGGCAGCGGACCGCCTGGGTCGCGACGGAAAGCTGGACCCGCAGGAATTGGCGCTCTTGATTTTGCCCGTATTGGAGGGGTTGGAGTACGCCCACCGCCGCGGGGTGATCCACCGCAATTTGAGCCTGCGACAGTTGTGGTTCGGCGATCAGGACGAACCGGGCCTGAAGGTCGCCGGGTTCGGCGGGGCGCGAGTGCTCGATATGGTGGGGTTGACCACCCACAGCGTGGCCTTTGGCGTGTCTCACTATCGGGCGCCGGAACAGATCGGCGGTGGAAGCGGTGGCAGCGGGGTCGATGGCCGCTCCGACGTGTGGGCCGTGGGAGTCATACTCTTCGAGTTGCTCACGGGAAGACCGCCGGTGCAGGCGACGGGACCGATGGCGATGGTCGCCGGCTTTGAAGGCATCGACGTGAAGGCCGAACTCGGAGAGCTCGCCACCAGTCCCGTGGGACGGGCCATCGAAGCGGCGCTTCGCGTCGACGCCGAGGAGCGCCCGGAGTCGATCGGCGAACTCGCCAACCTCATCGAGGGAAGGCTCCAGACGTTTCAACCGCCGACGACACAGGACGGACCCCAATGCTGGAGCTGTGGGCTGCCTCGCATCGAGGGGCATCAATTCTGTTACGAGTGCGGGGCCGAACCCCTGGCCCACCGGGGGCGTGTCGAAGAGTTCGGCACCATGAAGACGCTCTTCTCCGAACCGGACGAGCTCCGAGAACGATCGGGCTGGGATCTGGTGGTGCCCAAACTCCGAGCCGGCGACCCCCGCCGCTATAGAGGGTTCATCGGCCCCCTCGACCCGTTGCTCCAGACCTATCAAAAGGGCCTCGACGCGCAGCGTCTGGCGAGCCTGCACGACAGGCTGTTGAGCGCCGGGATCACCATCCCCGAAAGGGGGCGAGCGCGCATGCAGCATAGTCCCTTTCGAATCGCCGCCGATCTGGCCCCCGAAGATGCCTGGCAACTGGGTGAATATCTTCGCACCGGACAGGTGCCATCCGGCGATGATCGGGTCCTGCGCAACCCCCGGGAGATCCCGGAGGATACGATCCCCGTCCTCTATCACAAATACGGACAGGTGCTCTTCGGACCGAATCATCACTGGAGCCTCGCCGGACTGGAATGGAATAGCCCTCTGCTCAACCTCGCCGCCGCATGGCTTTTATTCTTTGGTTTTTTCGGCTTCTGTGCCATCGGCGTGGACGTCCGAATGTTCGGTGGTTTTATCCCGATCACGTTGTGGAGCGTCCTCATCATCGGCGGTTGGTTGGTTCGCGGCAATTCGATGAAGAAAGTGGTGACCGAACTTCCACCGATCAGCGATCGCTGTGAGGAGGAAAGAGCCTGGCATCGGCTGGTGGTGAATTTGAACCGAGCTGGCGACCGACAGCTCGCCAGATCGGTCTTGTATTGGGGTCGCAGGGTCTATTCGCAGGACTGGAAGGAGGGGATGAAGGTGCTCGAGGCACAGGCGTCTCCAGAGCTGGAGACGCTGGCCGAGGCGCCGCGACAGGGGGAATGGAAGCGATTGCAGATGAGCTGGGAGTCCTTGAAGGCCCGAGCAAGCCGAGAAGGCGTTGCCACAGGTGAAGAACAGCGCACAAGGCTGGCGGAGCAGATCGAGCGCCACGAGCGCCTGGAAGCTCGATGCGATCTTGCGCGAACCAGGCTCGCCAGCCTTGCGGAAATCCTGCGCTTTCGCGCCGGCGATAGCACTGCCCCGGAGCCATCACCGACGCTGGAGCAAGAGATCGGCGAAGAGCTCAAAGAAGAACTCTCCGTACTGGCCGAAGACGACGTCGATGCCAGCCTCGGAGAGTTGCGCGTCATGCACGAGGCGTTGTTGGAGGTGGAGGGAGAGGTGGTCCTGGAGCTTCCAACTCCGGAGGCAGATTCTCAACTCGAGCTCGACCTGGCGCTGCCGGAGCGTTTCGAGCCCCTTCGCAAGCTGGGTCAGGGGGGCATGGCGACGGTGGTGCTGGCCTTCGATCATATCCGAGACCAGGAGGTGGCGCTCAAAATCGCCCACGCCGATCTGAGGAACTCGGCGCTGGTCTCCCACCTCTTCGAACAGGAATTTCAGGCCGCTCGCAGCATCGACCATCCCGGGGTGGTGTCGATATACGAACATCTGCAGATCGACGGAGCCGATGTGCTGGTGATGGAGTACGTCGAGGGCATCGATCTGGCGACGATGGTGCGCTGGCGAGGGGCGCTGCCGGTCGCCGAGGTCCGCGCGATGGGCGAAGGCTTGTTGGAGGCCCTGGAGGCGGCCCACCGCCGCGGCGTCATCCACGGCGACATCAAGCCCGCCAATATCCACGTCGGCGGGGATCATGAGATCACCTTGCTGGACTTCGGACTGGCCCGAGTGGAAGCGCTGGCCGTAAATGAGTCGCTGGAATCCCAACTTGGCACCCCTGGCTACGCAGCGCCGGAGGTCCTCGAGGGAGGGCTGGTCGATGAACGGGCCGATATCTACGGGGTGGGGATGACCTTATTGGAGGCCATCAGCGGGGAGGTGCCTTTTTCGTCCGACGGGGTCGCGCGAATCGAGGACGAGGAGTGGGAGGAGGCCATCGGTGACCCGTCTCTTCGCAGATGGATCGAGCGCTCTCTGGAGCCGAGGCCACAGGAGCGTTTTCAGTCCGCACAACAGATGCGGCGCGAGTTGGTCGACCGGCAAGAAACGACGGAGAGGACCACAGGAAAGCAAACCCTGTGCAGCCAATGCGGTGCGCGGCGCATCGAGAACGTGGGGCGCTGTTTCGAGTGCGGTGTCAACGTGGTCGCTCTCGAGAAGGCATCACAGGACGAGGGAAAAACGGCCGTGATTCGCGCCATCGGAAACGGTGACGACAAGGAGCAGCGCTTCCTCAAGGAGCAGGAGCTTGCACAGCTCGACGCCGTCATCGCCGAATTTCCGAACCTGGAGCGCAGCGAAGATTTTGAGACCGCCCTGCAATCGGCACCGCTGATCTTTACTCCGCCTCTTCGGTCGGAAGACGCTCAAGTGGTGTGTATGGCGCTGGAGCGCCACGGCTTTTATTGCGACGCCCCGATGTCAAAG
>SLPW01000468.1 GCA_007131755.1 Myxococcales bacterium
CCTGCGCAAGCTGTTGGCCCACTTTCGCCGCCGGCTCTGCGTTCTCGGACAGGTCCGTAGCCACCACGATCGTATCTCCTCTCATTTTCTCCTCCGCAGGCACATTCAAGGTTCCATTCATATCCACGGCGCCAAGATAAGCAGTTTGCGCGATAAATCCACGGTCGACGCCAGGAGCCCGACGTCGATCGCCTTCTAGCTGTCCAGTCTTCTTCACCTGCGGCCAAGGCGCGCAGGGGCCGGCGCTACTGCAACTTCCCATCGTAAAATCCGTGCTCTCTCAAGGCGATGCGAATCATCCCGTGGGCAACGGGCTCGGAGTCGATGTCGATTTGCGCCACGCCGGCTTCGTCTAGGTCGACCTGTGAAAAGCGCACTCCGTCGAATAACGTCGCCTCCGTCCAGTCATCTTCGGTCAACAATTTGAGGGCCACCGCCGTATCCACGTCGTCGGGGATGTTTCCCCGCAGTACCCCGCCGAATATCTGCGCCGTATCGGTGGCTTCGATGTCGGCGACGAAGGGCACCTCGCCGCCACCGTCGTCGAAGCTTCCCTCAATGCGCGCCATCAGTCCCTCTTCGAGGGGATCGTCCTCGTCGATGGGGTCGCCGCTGAATTCGAGATTATATCCCTGATATTCGGCCTCCAGAAATCGCCCCGTCCCCGCGACCTCACTCTGGCCGGGGCGCCAGGTGAGCAGCAACGGGCCGGGCAACTCGCCAACCACCTCACCGCCGGCCTGGTGATTGGGATGGGCATGGGCTCTGCGAATCAAAAGAGCGGCAATGCGCTCGAGCCCTCGAGAGGCATGGGCCTCTCCTCCGGCGGTAAATTCCACGGATCGCACCCGTAGCGTCACCGACTCCACTTCCACCTGGTAGCCCTCGTCGGTCTCTACGGACTCCAGAGCCGAGCCATCGGTGACGACCTCCAGGTCATGACGCTGCGCCTGCTCCGCCTCACCACCACAGGCGACGAGAACGAAGGAGATTATCGCGACCGCTAGAATCCTCATGGCATTCCTCTTGATAAGGCGTTCTCTTCTCCATCGGACATCTTCGAAAATCACCACCGGTACGACAATCCAGCTCGCACCATCAGGGGATGTCCCTCCACCACATGAATGGACGGAATCGTCGACCGGGGTTGGTCCCGGTCGAAATAAGAGGCGTAGTGATATACCCCTTCCTCCCAGTGGACATTGAGCAAGTTGTCCACATCCAATCGAAATTCCCAACTTCCGTCGGCCCAGCCGGCGTGAGCGTTGAGCAGTTGCCACGGTGCGGCGGAGGCACCAAAAGACAGTGGGCGACGCCCCACGGCGCGCCACTCCATTCCGCCGAATAGTCCGTTGGTCCATCGCCCGAAGGCCATCAGACCTCCCTGCAGCGCCGGGGCGCCGGGGATTGCCTCTCCATTATTCTCAAACCGAGCATCTACGGCCATGGCGTGTCCGGCCAGGCGCACCACCTCGCCAAGGCGCACCCGGGCCTCCGCCTCCACCCCAAGTCGGCGCGTCGGCCCCCGATCGACCTGCAGCCGAGAGACATGGTCGTAGAGATACTCCGCCTGGGCGCGATAACCGAAGAATGTGGTCGACAACTCCAGGGATCGGCGCGGCTCGAAGACCGCTCCCACCTCGGCTGCGTCTACAGCGGTGATCCTGGGCTCCCCGCCTCGGTGGTGGCGAAGATCTTCGTCGGGCTGCGGCTGCGGATCGCCCGCGAAAACACGGGCCTCCGGTCCCCGGTAGCCCCTTCCGACACCGCCGGTCAACATCCACGAATCGCCGAGAAAAACTCGCGCTCTCATGCGCGGAACCACAACTCCCACCCACTCCCTGCCCTGCTGTCCGCCGACCTGGTCGTCCTCTTCGTAGTCGAGCCAGAACCCCTCGAATCGCAGGCCTCCCGACAGCTCCAGTCGCCCACCGACGAAGCCCTCCGCCCCGGGCGCAACATATGCGTTTAGCTGCCGACCCGTGCCGCCCCGCTGTCGGTCGTGAACCCGCCGGCGGTGATCGATGGAATCCTCGTATTGTCGAAGGCCGTCGATGCCGCCTCCGGCATATCCCAGAAGCGCCCAGTCATCGCTCAACTCCAGGCGTGAGCGATGCCCCACCACGCCCATCAGCGAACGCTGAAACTCACGGCGCTCGTCTCCTCGCACCTCGTCCATCAAGAAGCCCGTAAAATTCTCCCGGGCGTCGAATTGCCGCCCCCGAACGTCCACAGAAGTTCGGTGCGACCAGCCGTCGACGCCTCCCTCGTAGATCGCGCCGAGCCACAACTGTCCCGTCTGCCCCGTCGTATCGGGGGTCAGGCTCTCACCACGCTCGAGTCGCCCCTGCTGGCGATCTTCCAGAGGAACCGCCCCGGGGAGACCGAAGCCGGCGATCTGAGCCGCCCCGCGAATACGAAGTTTGCCCAGCGTATGCTGGCCGATCACTCCGGCCCGACGGGTCTGCCGGTTTTCGAATGGCCCGGCCTCGTCGACAAATTCAGCGGCAACGACGTCAGCGCTCGGTCCCTGCTTCGATGCGTGGTAGGCCCACAACCGGCCTCGACGCGGCCAGCCTCCCTCCACACCGGTGGCCGTCCCCCTCCACTGATGCGGCACACCGATTCGAAACTCCACGTCTCCCGCCGTGGACAGATTACCCTGATCGAGTGAAAATGCGCCCTTTCGCACCCGCACCTCCCGAAGGGCCTCGGGGATCAACAATCCACTGTCGGCGTAGCCATGGCCGTGGATATGCGACGGCTCGTTGAGCGTCAATCCGTCGACTCCCACCGTGACGTCCTGGCCGTGAGCGGCGTCGAAGCCACGCATATAGAACTGTCCCGCCTTGCCTTCGCTGCCATGTTGTGAAAGTTGAACACCCGACATGTTGCGCAGCAGGTCCTGAGCGCTGTGAGGCCGCATGGCGTCGATGGCAGCTCGGTCCATCACCGCCTGAGACGAGCTGTCTCGCACAGGCGCTTCGGCGGTGACGACGACGACCTCGTCGTTTGTGTCCTCTTCGTCACTGGCCCTTTCGTCGCCCTGCGCCGCCGCGTCGCCTGCGATCAACATCAAGATCACGAGCCCCGACCAACCCCATCCCTTTGATCTGTCCAGCGAGGTACTTCTCATGCAATACGTGATTACCGGTGCAAACCGCGGAATTGGACTCGAATTCGTCGAACAACTGCTGGAGCGCGGCAACCATATCATCGCCACGGCTCGCCAACCGGCTCGGGCCGACGAACTCCAGTCACTGGCCAAGTCTTACCGTGACCAGCTCGAGATCGCCAGACTGGACGTCACCGAAAAAGACACCATCGACGCTCTGGTGGAGCTCGTCGGTGATCGAGGCGTCGATGTCTTGATCAACAACGGTGCCACAATGATCGGCGCCGGCCCCATTGACGATCTGAACGAGCAGGCTCTCTTCGACAGCTTCGACGTCAACACCGTGGGGCCCCTTCGCGTCAGCAGTGCTCTATTGCCGGCCCTGGAACGCTCCGACCAACCCAAGATCGTCAACGTCACCTCCAAGATGGGCTCCATCGCCGACAACGGAAGCGGCGGCTCCTACGCCTACCGCATCTCCAAAGCCGCGCTGAATATGGCCACCCGCTCGATGGCCATCGATCTCGAGCCCCGGGGAATCGTCGCCTTCGTCATCCATCCCGGCTGGGTTCGCACCCGCATGGGCGGGCAGAACGCTCTCATCGACACCGAGACCAGCGTCACCAATATGTTGCGAATCATCGATGAAGCCGACAGGTCCACTGCGGGAACCTTCCAGGAATGGAACGGGAATGTCATTCCCTGGTAACGGGGTTTTGGGAAGGGTGAGAACTCGCGCTCAGGGAGGATTGCGGTCAGTGGTGACCACGGAGGGCGGGGCAAGGCCTCCGGTAAGAAATCACTGCGAACGGCGGGCCTGGGCGAGGGCCTGGGCCTCAAC
>SLPW01000146.1 GCA_007131755.1 Myxococcales bacterium
CCCTGCTGCAGATTGACCGGGCGTCCGCGCCGCGACGACTCCAGATAGGCCAGCGTCAACAATAGCAGTTGCCGAGCTTCACCGAGCCCAAGCAAGGGGTCGTCTTCTCCATGACAGGCGCTGATGAAGTTCTGGGTGGCCCGCACGAAGCTATCCTCAAAGGCTGTATTTCGCTGCCCGTAGCCCACCTTGCGGTTGTCCCGACGAAGCTCCACCGGGGCCTCCAACTGGGTGGGATCGGAGGAGCGAATGACATGGATATCGCCGCGGGTTCCCTCCACACTTATCAAGGCCTCCAGAGGATGATGATCGGTGCGCATCCTGCGCTCCGGGGCGTAGTTGAAGGTCATCGTCCCGTAGCAATCTTGTTGAAAATGCTTCCACATCGCCACCGTCGGGGCGTCGAGCTTCAATCCGTCGCGCACCTCTGTATCGGAGCGCCACACCTCGATTTTCTCCACGTTTCCGATCAGGAATAGAGCGATGCAAAAGGTCTGATAGCCCACATCGTAGAGCATCGGAGAGCCGCCGGAGAATTCGGGATCGAATCGCCACAATCCGTTCTCCACTTCGGACTGTTGAAAATCCCACAGGCCGCTGTCTCCCTTGCCAATCGTCATAGACAGACGAATCGACGTGGGGGTTCCGATCTCACCGGCGTCGATGAGATTTCGGGCGTCCAGAAGGGGCTTGTAGAACAGACAGGGCTCGTATACCTGCAGCACGCGGTCCGAACTCTCGGCCATCTGGACCACCTTGTTGGCCTCTTCCATGGACAGGGCAATCGGTCGCTCCACGGAGACGTGCAACCCCGCCTTGAGGGCATCGATGATCTGGTCGGCGTGCAGGTAGTGAGGGGTGAGGATCTCCACGGCGTCGAGCCGCTGATCCTGGAGCATCTGCTGGTAGTCCGTGTAATAGGCCCGGGCTCCCCAGTCCAGGGCTCGCTGAATGGCCCGATCTTCGTCGCGGTCGCAGACGGCGATGATCTCGGCGCGGGGATCCTTTTCGTATCCCCGGGCGTGAAGATCTGCGATACTTCCCGCTCCCACGATTCCAACTTTCATTCGCGCCATCGACGTCTCCCGGCTAGCGGACCGATTCTATCACCGCATCGCCGTCTGTGGAGGCGATACTATTCTTGTGCAACGCCCTTCGGCGAGGGCCTCTTCTGCGAGGATCAAAAATACCTCCCCCTTATATGACAGGGGATCTGGAGTTGTCAAAACTCCGCCCCGTCGCGAATGTGATCGACTTTTGTCGCCAGCAGTTCCCTGGCCCAGGCCCCGGCCCAAGCCCTGGCCCGTCCTTTGCTGTTGTCTTTTCCCGGTCTTGCTCCTCCCTGCTGAAGATAGTTTTGGCCCAAACCTCATTCACCGACGCAAAATAACATCGGGCCGGGGCCGGGGACCGGGCCGGGGCCTGGGGAGGGGGCGGCCATATCGGGTTCTGCAACCGATCAAGGTGATTCCCCCGTCGCGAATGTGATCGACTTTTGTCGGTCGCAGTTCCGAGGTAATTCTACCGAAGCTCGACCCAGGCCGGGCACATCGGGCCCTGGTAGGATTGGGGAACCTCGTAATACGTCCAGTTGGTGCGAATGGTTCGCGTCGTCTCGTCGACACCATCTTCGGTGGATTGACCGATCTCGGTGGCCTGCGGGGTGCGCACCCGGACCGTGGTCTGATGGGTGGGTCCCCCTTGTTTCGACTGCGCCATCTCCAGGGTCTGAGAACTCATAGACCCAGCATCTCGTGGGGAGTCGACGGGAACACTAAACCACAGCGGAATGGAGACCACAGCGACTCCGAAGACTCCAATGGCGCCGGATTGAACGAGCCATCTTCGGGATATCATGACCACACCTCGTCGTGACGGACAGCGTTGGTGTTGAACACGCCAAATATCGGCGCCTGACGCCTTCGACAAAGGATTTCGACGATCCTGCGTTTCCCCGGCCCCCTGTGTGCGGCGAACAGGTGCGAAGGATTGTACTGGTTTCCATGGGGAGTGGCTTTGTGCGGGGGAGCGCTGTTTGCAAATTGCCTACTGCCGATAGGGAGGACCCTATCGTCTCCGGGACGATTCATGTTTTTTTCGGAGACGATGGTCTCCCGGCCATCGGCAGTCTCGCCATGCACCCCGTACGGTCGATAGGAACACAATCCCTCGCCAGGCAACCAACGTCGAGCTGTTATTCCGCGTACTCAGCAGAGGCTCCGTGGGCTCTATCGCGGCTTCGCGTGCCAGCGCTCACTTTTCGCGCTCCGTGTACAGCGCCTCCTTGCTCAGCGACGATAGAGGCGTTGACCAAGCCTATTCCCCGGCCCTGAATTAGTATCCCAATCGCCGAAGCGTCGACTGCAATTGGCCGACGTAGGTGCCGGAAAAGAGCCGCACGTGGACCAGCAGCGGAAAGAGATTGTACAGGTCCTTTCGATAGTCGAAGAAGCCGTCGTCGATGGGTCGGTGCTCGCCATAGCGTGCGTAAAAGCGTTCCCCGAAGGTGTGAAATAAGCTGATGAAGGCCAGCTCGATCTCGGGGTCGGCGTAATAGACGGCGGGGTCGATAAGGGCTGCCAGATGGCCGTCGTGGGTCAGGACATTTCCTCCCCAGATATCGCCGTGGATAAGCGACGGCGGCTGGGGCCGGGGAATTAACTCGTCGATATCTGTGGCCACCGCTTCGAGGCGCCGCATCGTCGGTGTGGCGAGGTGTCCCACCTCCAGGCAGCGCCGTCCCATGTCCAGCAGGCGGTATTCGGCGAAGAAGCGAGGCCAGTCGTCGCGCCTGGGGTTCGGCAGGTGCAATCCGCCGATGAGGGTGTCCTCTTCGAAGCCGTAGTGGTCGGCGCTGACCCCGTGGAGAGAGGCCAGGGCGTCGGCGGCCTCCACCTCGACATCTGGACCGCTTCGACCATCGTGCTCGACATACTCCATAATCAATACGTCCGCGGCGCTGGCGATCACCTTCGGCACGGGAAGCTCGGAGCGGGTGGCCAGGTATTCCAACATGGAGCCCTCAATATGGAGGCTCGGCTCGTCACTGACATCGACCTTCACCACCACCTGTTGCCCCCTGTCGGTGCGGCCTCGATAGACCTCGCCGACACATCCGCCGCTCAACGGGCGAAAGCCGTCGACGTTGGCGCAAGCTACCTCATTGATCCGATCGCGAAGCGCAGGGGAGATCATCATCTTTTTATCGCTCGAAATCGTTGAATTGACGGGCCGATGATGGTCATCGATGCCCTTTTCGGCAAGGGAAGTCCTAAACAACACTTGTAGTATTTGCCGAGGCGTTTATCCTGCCATCGTCTCTGAAGAAGTCTATGGGGAAGTCTGGTCGTTGGCGTCGGGTCGTAGACCCCACCCCAAATACCCAGCACCAAGTACCCAGATCTTTGTCGTAATCGCCCGGGGTAGTTTCGCAGTCGGGAAGCCATTCGGCTCCACCGCAATGGTGCGGTTGTGCCGCGAGATTGAATACGCACGCGATCCCACGCTCTACACCAGAAGACGGAGAATCGATGAAAACACAGGAAACTCACACCCCGCCTCTGGACGAAACCAGGGTGGAACGAAACCTGACGCCCTCCCACCGACATCAGGACGATCACCTTCGATCCATTAATCCCGCCGACGGATGCGTGGTGGGGGAGACCAGGATGACCTCCCCATCGGAGATCGACATCCTGTTGGAGAGAGCTTTGGAGGCCCAGCGAGCCTGGCGGCGAAGACCCCTTAAGTTTCGTATTGAGAAGGGCCGCGAACTCTTCTGCGAAGCCCTCAGTTGGCGAAGAGAATTATTGGAGTTGATCGGCGACGAGACGGGCAAGTCCTCCCTGGAGGCGCGCTGGGAATTGTGGAAGACCTGCGAGGAGGTTGAGGATATCCTGTCCGGGGCGCAGCCGATGCTCCAGGAGGAGGAGGACGCAAGGTGGTGGCAGCCGGGTCGTAAGACGCTGTGGCGATGGCAGCCGCGGGGGCTGGTGTTGATCATCGCCTCCGGCTACGAGCCGCTGCAGACCACGCTGGCCCCTGCGATCGCCGCCCTGGTGGCGGGCAACGCCGTGGTGGTCGTCGGCGATAGGAGATCGCCCCTGACGGCGCAGTCCATCACCAATATCGCCACCTCCATCGGGATCGCCGATCACCTGTGGACCGGTGTCGTCGGCACCCGCCGGCTCACGGATTCCCTGGCCGACAGGGTGGACGCCGTCGTCTCCTACGGCTCGTCGATGGTCACACGCAGACTGGCCCGCCGACAGGGAGACCGCATGATCCCCGTCTACGGACGATGGCCCACTCGCGACGCCATGATTGTCCTCGCCGACGCCGACCTCAGACGGGCCGCCAGGGCGGCGGTCTGCTCGAGCTGCAGCGGTGGTGGCCGTCGCCGTCGCTCCCTTCGACGCATCTACGTCCAACAATCGATCATCGATCCCTTTATCGACGCCGTCGTCGAGGAGGTCAGCACCCTTCGCCAGGGTCACCGCGATGGTGACGGCCCTGGCGAGCGGGGCGGAATCGAGGTGGGGCCTCTCTTTGACGCGGAACAACTGGAGACGATGGAGAGCCTGGTCGACGAAGCCACCGGCCGCGGTGCCCGCCTGGTGGCCGGTGGACGAATCCGTCCGCGCTGCCGAGGCCTCTTCTTCGAGCCCACCGTATTGACCGGTGTCGATGAGTCGATGCGCCTGTGGAACGAGAATATTCCCGGCCCCGTCGTAGCCATCGCTGAGGTACAAGCTCCGGCGGAGGCCATCCGTCGCATTTGCGAAATCCCTGGCTATGGCGCCGTCTCCCTATTTACGCGAAACCGTGGCCTGGCCAGAGATCTCGCAAAACGTCTGCAGGCACCCGTGGTGGGCATCAACGAGGTGGTCCACGACGTACCGGCTCACTCCCCGTCGATTCGCGGGACCCTCAGCGGTCCCCTGGACCCGGTGGGGGCCGATCGGCTGCGGGCTTTGTCTCAGACCACTCTTCTGGTGGAGCGCCGCTTTCGGAAAATACCGAAGATCGTGGAGACGCGAGCGCCAAAACAAATGGAGCGCGTCCTGGAGGCCGGCATGTCGCTGATCCATCGCCGTGACTGGGCCCGGCGGGTCTTCGACGCCGTCCTTCCCGGAGGGTGACCCGATCTCCTCAGAGGCGATCTCGGCCGGGGGGGGTTGTCTCGAAAGACCTCGCAACGAGTCTGGAGGGCGAAAATTCGAAGGATGTTCTCCAGACTCGGCGAGGTAGAGATATGATGAGACGCTATCGTGTTTTGACGGTCTCCCTATTCATGGTTACGTGCCTGGTCGCTTCTGGCACGGCAGTCGCTGCACAGACAGTCGACGACGACGCGGCGGGCGACGAAGATGCCATAGAGGATGTGCACGTCGACGAAGAGGTCGAGACGCAGGAGGTGAACTGGCAATTCGGAGCTCGTATCCGGCCCCGTCTCGAGGCGAGGTTCAACCACCACTTCGGCCTCGACGAAGCAGAGTTGAACTATCCCTTTCAGCCCGACCAGGCCGATCAGTTCACCCAGCAGTCCCGCTTGAATGCCCAGGCCCAACGCCAGGGCCTCACGGCGTTCTTGACGCTTCAACATGCGGCGGTCTGGGGCGACTTCGGCGGCGACCAATTGACGGCGCCGCCCCTTACGCTCTACGAGGCCCGGATTCGCTACGACGAGCCGGAGCACTTCTTCGTCGATGTGGGACGCTTCGAGTTGGCCTACGGCGACCAACGCGTGCTCGGTTCCGTGGGGTGGAGTCAGGTCGGAAGAGCCTGGGACGGCCTACGGCTGGGATTTCGTCCCGGCGAAGAGGTCAAGTTCGACACCTTCGTCGCCAGATATACCGATGGCTCCGTCGACTTTCTGGGCGGCGACTCCATCCTCGCCGGCCTCTACGCCACCTGGCAACAACCCGTAGACGAGGTGATGGACAGCGCAGATCTCTATATCTTGTATGACGCCTCCCAATTGAGGCTCGATCCCATGATTGAGCGGGCGACCATCGGAAGTCGATTCGTCTTCGGCCCCGGAGATTTCGATCTGAGCGCAGAGGGTGCCTTCCAATTCGGAACGGATTGTCGCCTCCTGGAAGAGGATATCTGTGAGGAGGCGTCGGTGGCGGCCTATTTCGCCGATATCGAGGCGGGCTACTCCATCGCCGAGCTTCGTCCTTTTCTGGGCGGATCCATCGCCTCCGGAGACGATCCGGATACGGAGCGCATCGAGGCCTACGATCAACTCTACCCCACGGGACATGCCTTTTTGGGCTATATGGATCTCATCGGTCCACGCACCAACCTCATCGAGGTCCGTGCAGGGGTGCAGGGAACCTACGAGTGGCTCAATTACGAAGTGGTGGCTCACCACTTTCGGCGGCTCCAGCCCCAGGCGGAGTCGGTGGGAATAGAGTTGAATACGAAGATCTTCGCCACGCTCACACAGGGACTGAATCTGGGCGTGGGACACGGTCTCTTCATTCCCGACGACGGAATCTCGGCTACCGAAGCCTCTGCGCAGGGTGTGGCCAATTGGAGCTTTGCGCAACTGGTGGGAGCGTTTTGAAGTGCCGTCGCTGTACAGGGGATGGTCCCAACATTAGACTGGTCCGACGGCGGTAGGCGTCACGCACGCCTGCCGTCGACGAAGTAACCCCCTTTTGAGGGACCGTGCAGCACAGTCGGGAGGCATCCCAGATGGACGATAAAATAGAATTCGCCCGTGAGTTGCTTCAACAGATTGCACAATCGGCGGGAGAGGAGCGCTATCGCTCGCTTCGCGACCAACTCTACGGGTTGGGACCCGAGATTATCCCCGTCTTGCGCGAATTTCTGAACCACCGAAGTCATCTGTGTCGCATGGCGGCGGCCACCAACCTGGGAAGACTGGGACACGAGGAGTCCGTCCCCGATCTGGTGAGATTGCTCAACGACCCGCAGGCGGACGTGCGGGAGATGGCTCTGTTTTCGCTGGGGATTTTGGGCGATCCGTCGGTGACGGAGTCCGTCCTTCAGGCCCTGCACGACTACGACGCCGACGTGCGTTATCGAGCTCTGGTGGCTCTGGGCGATCTGAACTACGCCCACCTCGAAGACGTCCTCATTCAGTGCATGGAGGACGAATCCTACGGGGTGCGCGAACAGGCGCTGAGCCAGCTCCACGCCGTGGGCACGCCGCGCTGTCTGCCCATGGTGCTAAAGGCCCTTCTGGAACGCGAAGTGGACATGCAGCGAAGGGCCGAGGAATTGCTCGACCGTATCGTCCCCCGGCTGACCCGTGATCATTATCGAAAGCTCCCCCAGCAACTGACGCCACGCGAAAGGCGCCTGATCCTCAATTATATGGAGTCCCGAAAACTTCAGGAGGTCTACGGCACGCTGTACCGCCGGCTTCAGTTGACGTCGAATTCCAAAAAATCAAAGCGGGGACTCGACAAATACGGACGAATTTTGACCGGCGAAGTGGAGGCCCCTTTTCTGGGCCGCGCCTACAATCGAGAAGAGACGGTGCAGACCCTGACGGAGCATTTCGCCGACGAGGGGACGACACGCAGCATCCTGCTGGTGGGAGAGGCCGGCGTGGGAAAGACGGCCATCGTCCATGAGATGGTCCATCAATTGGTCGAGGCCGACGAGGAATGGATCGTCCTTGAGACCAATACCAGCGAGCTCATCAGCGGTACCCGTTATCTGGGAGATTGGGAGACGAAGCTAAAGGAGATGGCCGAGGCGATCCTGGAATACGACCGGGTCATCATCTACGTCACCAACCCCAACGATCTTTTGGGAGCCGGCGCCCACTCCAAGAGCGACGAGAACTTCGCCGACTTCTTCAAGCCCTATCTGCAGCGCGGCCAACTGCACATGATCGCCGAGTGCACCGAGGAAGATCTCAAGAATGGGCTCAGCGGCGACCCCGGGTTTTTGCGGCTCTTTCGCCAGGTCAAAATTCAGACCATGGACGAGGCGGATACCCTGGATGTACTGCGAAAAAGGCTCACCGATATCGACGTCGACGACGAGCGGGTGGTGCGCGCCGAGCCGGGCTGTCTGGACCAGATCCTTGATTTCGCGGAGAGCTTTTATACGCGCAGCCATCCCCCCGGGCGGGCCTGTGATCTGATGGACGCCCTGGTGGACTATACGGACCGCAACGACGACGGGGAGGGGGATTTCGAGCTTCTCGTGGAGAATATCCCGCCCTGTCTGGCCGAGGTCACCGGGATGAGCCTGGATCTATTGGACGATACGGTGCCCCTGGATCTCCAGGAGACCCGCACGTGGTTTCGGGCCCGCCTCATCGACCAGGACCACGCCGTGGACGCCATCTGCGACCGTCTGGCGCTGGTCAAGACCGGCATGGGTGATCCCGACAAGCCGCTGGGAGTATATTTCCTGGTCGGCCCCACCGGGGTGGGCAAGACCTATTTTACGAAGCTGATCGCCCAGCGGCTCTTCGGCTCCCAGAAACGGATGGTGCGCTTTGATCTGAGCGAATACCAGGGCCGCTACGCCGTGGAAAAACTCATCGGCTCGCCACACGACAAGGACCGAGAGGGATTGTTGACCGAGGAGATCCGAAATCAGCCATTCTCGGTGCTACTCTTCGACGAATTCGAAAAGGCGGACTCCCATATCTTCAACCTCTTTTTGCAGATCCTCGACGAGGGACGCCTGACGGATGCCCGGGGGCAGACCACCGATTTTCGCCAGACCTTGATCTTTTTGACCAGCAACCTCGGCGCCTCGAAGACCAGCATTCAGCCCCTGGGATTTGGCGCCGACACAGACCAGCGAAGCGGACATATTCGCAACAAACTCGACGAATTCTTCGCCCCCGAATTCCTCAACCGCCTCGACGATATCCTCGTCTTCAACCCCCTGTCGCGCTCGGCGATGGAAAAGCTCGTCAATATCGAGCTGGACCGGGCATCTCAACGTCGCGGTTTTCGTCGACGCAAGCTGACGGTAGAGGTCTCGCCACAGGTGCGCCGCTGGCTCGAGGAGCACGGCTTCAGCGAGCGCTTCGGAGCGCGAAAACTCAAACGAGTGATCGAAAAACACGTCCTCACCGCCATCAGCCGACGCATGCTCTCCGAGGCCGGGCCTCATGACGGAAAAACGATCCTCGTCGATCTGGAGGGCGATGATCTGGTGGTAGAATTAAGCGACAAGTCGGGCTCCGCCGCTCCCAGCCTTCCCCGCGAGCCGCGCCGCCCGAGCCGGCTGGAGTCGCAGTGAGCGAGCTGGACCCCATAGCCCGGTTCTGCAGTGAAGCCTCGCTGCCCTGGGACGAGGAGCGCCGTCGGCACATGGCCCGCTATCTCGATCTTCTCGAGGAGTTCAACCGGTCCATGAACCTCATCGGCCCCATGGACCGGCCGGCCATCGTAGAAGAGCTTCTCTTGGACAGCCTCGTGGCTGCAGCGGCCCGACCCGTAAAGGGCTCCATCCTGGACGTGGGGACTGGGGCAGGTCTTCCCGGCATCGTGCTGAAGATCATCTATCCCGAAGCGCCGCTGACCCTCGTGGAGCCCAGACAAAAACGATCCACCTTCTTGAAGATCGCAACTCACCGGTTGGGGCTCGAAGAAGTGACCATTTTCCGGGGGCGCATCGAAGAGTTCGACGACGAACTCTTCGACTTCGTGATCTCAAAGGCGTTTCGCCCGCCCCTTCAGTGGCTGGAGACGGCAGCGCCCTACGTCGCCGACGACGGGGCCATGATCTGTATGGGACGCGAGAGCAACCGCCAGGAGTTAACAGCAAAAGCGACGGAATTGGAGTTCCAACTCGCCGGCGAATCCTCGATTGGTGAGCCATCACCGCAGCGACGGGTTTGTTTTGCCTTTGAGCGGAGATAGCGGAGATAGCGGCTCATCGCCGACCTCACCAGATGGCCGACGACTGCTCCTCACCATCGGTGTGACGAGTTGAGACGTCGGGAAAGAGCAACTCGTCGGCCTCTTCCTCGGAGGCAGAGCCGCCACCGCTCAGAGCCTCATCGAGAGTAATGGCGGTGTCGATGGCCCGTTCGATCATCGTCGTCAATTCATTTTCGCAGGTAAACATGCCCTCCTCGCGAATGCTTATCTTACCGCCCTCGATCTTGAAGGAGCCGTACATTCGGCTCGTCCCCCGGATGGTGGACTGCACAGCGGGAGTATTGAGGCATTGGCGAAGCCTATCGTCCAGTCGCCCCTTGATGCGAAAATCAGCGTCGAAGCGAGCGTGGCCCACCTCGAGGTCCTCGCCACCGAAGAATTTGGCGATACTGTCTCCGAATCCATGTCGGGAAAGAGAGAGGGCCCCCCAGCAGGAATCCTCCAGATCGACGGAGATGGCGGCGAAGTGAATGGTGCTGCTGTGCTTTCCGCTGCCGCGGGTTTCCGTTTCGTGTCGCACCTGAACGCCTTTGCCGCGATACATCCCGTGCATCGCAATCTTGGAGAACCACCCGGACTCGACGAATTCGAGATTGAGCCGCTGGGCCGTATTCTTCCATGCCTCTTCGCGCTTGGCCGAAATATGGAAACCATAGATGATCATGGCGCCCGCGAAGGCGAGAAAGACGAAGATGATCAAGGCGTTCATTTTATCGGCTCCAGGCGATGACAACGAGGAGATGGCGAGCTGGCAGACGATGTAATTCGAAGAGTGGGCGATCCTGCATAACAAACCTCACTGAGCTACCAGATATGTTCCGTAGATTGCTTCTGGGCCTGGGCCTCCTCACTCCCCGCTTCGGAAGCCCCGTCGATGGTACGGCCGGTGTCGTCGAGCAATTCGGCGGTATCAATGGTACGCTCGATAAGGCGCACCAGATCCTCCTCACTATCCTTCTTTATGGTGGCGTTGATCGATAGCTTCCCGACGAGGATCAAAAAGCTATAGCCATCTTCGTGGAAGCTCCGCAGCGCTGACTGAACGGATGAGTTCTCGAGGCATTGGCGGGCCTTATCGTCGAGTTCTCCCGAGAGCCGAAATTCGGAGTCGAAGGCCGGGTCTCCGATCTGCGGGCCATCGTCGTCCATGAGCGGCTGCCCCGAGGCATTGAAGAGGCGACGAATCACGGACAGGCGCTCCCAACACGGAGCCTGGAGCGGAACGGAAAAATTGGTAAAGCAATTGCGCCGACGTCCCCACCCTGACTTTTTGAGCTGTACCGTGATCGCCCTGCGACGATGGCGCCCGCGCAATTTCGTCTGCAATCGCAGACCTCCGCGGGAGAAGTCGAGATCGAAGCGACGGGCCACACTCTTCCAGGCGGGGTGATGGCGAGTGCATCGCTTATACCAGACGACGGCGCAGACGATGGCTACGAGGGGGATAGAGAGCAGAACGGCGTTCATGATCGGTACTCCCGGTGCCTGCCAAGGTTGATGGAACAAAAAAGAATTATACCACTATGACGACACGGAACGAATCGCCTCGTCAGCGTCTGGTCAGCGTCGCGATTTTCGATCGATTGTACTTCGACACCCTGCCCGGGGAGTTGCCTTCAACGCAGACCAATTTTATCCACGATTCAGTGCCGGGTTGCACGTCGCGATCAAATTCGGAAAGATAATGAACCCGAAGGTCCTCTTTTTATGTTCGGGGTCTGGATGACCACTTCAGCGATGGCGACATAATGCACGGATTGCGAATATTGATACTGGCGATGGCGATGCTGGTCGCCATCTTTGGCTGTTCCCCGACGCAGGAGAAGGAAGATCCCCCGCAGCAGGACCCACCGGATAATGGCGAGGAGTCCTGGGCACCGGAGGAGATCACCGAAGAGGACCGATATCCCCTGTTATTGGTGGGCATCGACGGGGTCAAGCCGTCGTATTTTGAAAAATACGAATCAGCTCTCTCCAATCTCAACGAACTGGCCGAACAGGGAGTACGAGCGAAATCCCTAAAACCCGTGATGCCCAGCCACACCTTTCCCAATCTCTACTCCATCGCCACCGGTTTATATCCCGAAAACCACGGCATCACCGCCAACCGTGTCCACGACGCCGAGCGCGACGTCACGCTGACGATGCGTGACGAAGAAGAGATCTCCAACCCCTCCTGGTGGGGAGGTGAGCCGATCTGGGTGAGCGCCGAAAAACAGGGTCTTACGTCAGCGACCTATTTCTGGGTCGGCTCGGAAGCGCCCATCGACGGCGTCCAACCCACCCACTGGGTCCCCTACGGTCCCGTGCCCCATAACGAGCGCACCGACCAGGTGGTGGAATGGCTGACCGGAGAAGACCCGGTGGACTTCGCCACCCTCTATTTCGCCGCCCCCGACGGAGCGGGTCACCAGCATGGACCCTCTGCCCAGGAGGTGGGAGAGGCGCTCTTCTTCGTGGACCGCCAGATCGGCCGCCTCATCGATGGCCTTCAGGCCGGCGGGGTGTGGCCCGATATCAATATCATCTTCGTCTCCGACCACGGAATGACCGACCTCGATGAGGAAAAGGTCATTTTTCTCGACGATATCATCGATCTGAGCGACGTCCACGTCATCGACTGGTCGCCCATGGCCGCCATCGC
This sequence comes from Myxococcales bacterium, assembly GCA_007131755.1. Classification (GTDB taxonomy): domain Bacteria; phylum Myxococcota_A; class Bradymonadia; order Bradymonadales; family Bradymonadaceae; genus SLJM01. The sequence continues at coordinate 12,538 of SLPW01000146.1, forward strand.
TCCACGGGACGGAAAGACCGACGAGGTCTACCAGGCTCTGAAGGCGGCCGAAGAGGATCATCCCTACTCCGTTTACCTCAAAGAGGAGATCCCCGAGCGTTACCGACTTCGAAACGCAGAGCACATCCCTGATATCGTAGTCATCGCCGAGTTGCCCTACGCCCTGACGAGCCGCTCCTATTTCGACTCTCAGGGGCTGTTGAGCGGAGGCCACGGATTCGACCCACAATACGAAGACATGCATGGCTTCTTCCTCGCTCATGGTCCCAACTTCCCCGAACAACACCAGACCGACACCCTCCACCTCGTCGATCTCTATGCCCTGATGACCTATCTGCTGGCCCTGGAACCCGCCGAGCACGACGGATCGCTGGAGCGCATCGGCCGTCAGATCTACGGCGATTGATGTACAGGCCCTTGTTGGGAGGTCTTCCGTTTTCGTCCCCATATATGGAATCAGTATGAGTAAGCGTGAGCAACGTCGACAATCGAAAAGAGATCGGCGCCGACAGGCCCTGAAGGATGCGGCCACGGAAGTCTTTTACGAATACGGCTATCACAGCGCCAAGGTCTCCCAGATCGTGGAACGCGTGGGAGTGGCACAGGGGACGTTTTATCTGTACTTCGAGGGAAAACAACAGTTGTTCGCCGAACTGGTCAGCGACTTTCTGGAGCTCTTCGTGACCACCGTCGCCGACTGGGAGCCCGCCGAGATCGACAGCCGCGACGTGCTTCGAGACGAGCTGACTCGAGTGGGCGTCAACCTGACCCGGATGCTGCTGGACAAAGAGAAAACGACGGCCATATTCTTCCGCGAAGCCGAAGCGGTGGCCCCGGAGATCAATACCCTAATCCGCCACGCCTACGACACCCTGTTGGCGATGCTCACCGACTTCAACCGCATCCTGCATAAGCGGGGGCTCATCGCGGAGATGAATTTTCGGATCCTGGCGACCATGACGGTGGGCATGGTGGAGAGAATCATCGTCGAGCGCATCGTCCACGACACCCTCGACGAAGCGACGCCGGAGGAGATCGTCGAACACCTGATCATGCAGTATCTGGCCGGCACCACCGACGATATCGGGCAGTCTTTGCCCGCCCTCGACGACCTGGAGGCCTGAGATGGTACGCCTCGCATTCTGCAATTGTTCGCCACAGCAGGCCCCTGCGCTGGCCCGCCGACTGGTCGAAGAGAATCTGGCGGCCTGCGTCAATATCCTCTCCGGCGTGACCAGCTTCTATCGCTGGGACGGCCAGTTATGCGAAGACGAAGAGGCGACGCTTCTCATCAAGACCACCGCCGAGGGGTACGAGGAGCTCAAAGAGGCTCTTCGCAGTTATCACTCCTACGACGTGCCCGAGATCATCGCCGTAGATCCGAAAGACGTCGACCGCGCCTATAAAGAGTGGGTTTATGAGCAGGTCCGCTAAAGGTCCCATCGTACGCGATCATCCTTCGGGGGACGCCGCTCCGCGGTGGACGGTGCGCCTTGAGGGAGAACTCAGCCGCTCTATGGTGGGTGGAAAGGCCTACGGGCTTGCGCGCCTGAAGCGAGCTCGCTTCGACGTACCCAAGAGCTTTTGCGTGACCACCGACGCCTTCGTGAGCGTCGTAGGCGATTTGACCGCCACCTGCGCAAACCTCGAGGAGCTTCGCGAGGCCATCTTGTCGACTCCTCTTCCGGAGGTGCTCCTCGAGGAGATCCGTGGCCAGATGGAGATCATCGGGGCCTCGCGATGGGCGGTGCGCTCTTCGGCCGTAGCGGAGGATACGGAGCAGCGTAGCTTTGCCGGCCAGGCCATCTCGGTCCTCGACGTGGCGGGAACGAAGGACGTATTCGACGCCCTTCGCCAGGTGTGGGCCGGTCACTTCTCGATGGAGCGCCTATTGTATCTGGCCGAGGGAAACGTGACGGTTCGTCCCCTTCCGACGGCGGTGCTCATCCAGGAGATGCTCGATCCCGTGGTGGCCGGTGTACTGTTTACGGTCAACCCCTTGACGGGAGACG
>SLPW01000420.1 GCA_007131755.1 Myxococcales bacterium
CGGCGTCAGTGACGGCGACGTCGCTCAGAGCTCTTCGCTCGTCGTCGAAGCCGATGACATGGGCTCCTTCGATGGCGGCCAGGGTTTCGGCGTCGAAGACCACACCCTGGACGACGACCTCCTGGTGGCACTGGTGGCCGCCGTCTTCCATCTCCTCGCAGCGCAGGCCATCGGCGCACCAATCCTCGTCGGGATGACAGCTCCCTCCCTCGGTGATCAGGCATCGCCATTCGTCTTCGTCGACCTCCACGCATTCCGACTCCGGTGCGCAGGCATCGTCCTCGGCGTGACAGATTTCCCCGGCGGGATGGAGGCAGCGATCTTCGCCGTCCTCGGCGGCCATACAGACGAGATTCATCTCCTCTTCGCAGGGCTCGTCGAGCTCGATATCGCAGGTCTCGCCGGGGCCGGCGACGCTGCTACAGCCGGAACAACCGCTGACGAGGACGAAGAGGAAACTGAAGAAGGACAATCGTGCGAATCGGTACATCGCGCATACCTCTCTGGGGGAAGAGCAGCCGCTCAAAATGCCGACACGGAAGGGCAGGGTTCAATTGTGAAGAGAAATTCTCATTGATTACGCTATCACAGATGATGAAGCGGCGTCATCCGTGCCGGTGTTACGAGATGTGACCGGTTTCCATCGGTAGTCGTTCCCCGGCCCGGTCCTCAACGTTGCCCACAACTTGGAATGCTCGATCCCTGGCCCTGGCCCTGTCCCCGGCCCGGGCCCGAAGTAATCCCTGCCCATGTCCTTGCCCTTGCTCGCAGTCTTGGAGTGGGAAAAGGCGGGCCGGGGCCAGGGACCGGGCTGGGGTCAGGGGGTTCGACCATATTGAGTTCTACAACCGACCGAGGTGGATCACACCCGGCGTTACGAGATGTGACCGGTGCTCGCCAGAAGTCCTGACCCGAGAGCGCTCAGCGCAGAGAGAGATTTGCCAGAGGGGTGCATACGGCGCCGGTTTCGTCGGTGACGGGGATATAGTCGTCTCGTTCCTCGTGGCGCACGACTGTCTCCGACCAGTGACGCAGGATGGTGATGGGGGTGATGCTGGGTTGAGTGACCGGGTGGTTGTCGAAGAGATGGGCCAACGTCATTTCCACTTCGTTGAACCCCGCCAGAGCGCGCAGAAAGGAGACCTCCGAAAACCGGGCGTTGACCTCGAAGATTTTGATGCCCTCGTCGTCGATTCGAAATTGGATCTCCAGCGGTCCAAAGGGGCGAAAGCTTGCGGCGAGGGCGCGGATATCGGTCTCCAGTCGGGGGAATTCGCCCACGGATGCCCGGCGGGTCAGTCCCCCCTCGACGGTGCGCCGCATGACGATGGACGCCTGACATTGGCCACCGAAGACCAGGGCGCCGGCCACGTATTCGTGCTCCTTATTTCCCACGAATTCTTCGATGATCAGCTCTTCATGGCGCCTTCTCAACAGGGCTGCACGAAGCTCGCCATAATTGGTGACCTTTCGCATCCGACCGCCGTGACTTCCGAAACGAGGTTTGACGCTCAGGGGAAACCCGACCCTCTGCAGGAGTCGATCTTCGTCACCGCACAGGCAACTGGCGGGCCGCCCGACGCCGAGTTCCTCCAGGAATTGATGAGTTCTCCAGCGATCGTGGGTCATCTCCACCACCGCCTGGGCGCTGACGATGATCTGAGTATCGAAGATCGCTTCCCATCGGCGTCGCTGGGCGGCCATGGTCATCACTTCTTCGGGCCGGCCCACCAATACGGCGTCGGGACGCTCCACTCTCAGGACTTCTTCGAAGCGGCGCACGAAGCGTTCGTCCTGCGCGGTGGGGATCCAGTCGGCGACGTCGGCCCAGCGAAGTCCGGCAGCCCAGGGATCGGAGTCGACGGCCACGGTGGTCGCCTCCATCGACGAGTGGAGCACGGATCGAATCAAGGCCTGGCCCAGCGGAGTCCCCGCACCGGTGATCAAGATCTTCATCATTCCCCCCAAAGAGTGTCAGTAGCCACCCATTTTGTCTGGTGAATCGAGTACCGAAAAACCTCGGCACCACCGCCACAGCTTCAACTACAGAGCGTCCGTGTCACCAGTGATCGGGGAAGGCGCCGTAGGTGCCCGGGTAGACGGCGACGCTATAGACGATGCCGCTGTGGTCGGAGAAGCTCCACACTTCGTCGCCGTCGGGACTGATCTTTTTGACCGTTCCGTCATTGGAGGCGGTGTAGATATAGCCGTCGGGATCGACGTCCACGTCCTGGACCTGGTCGGTGTGGCCCGTAAAGCTCCAGATTTCGTCGCCGTCGTTGCCGTCGAGCTTTCGTACCGTTGCGTCTCCGGAGGCGGTGTAGACGTAGCCCTGAGAGTCGACGGCCACGGCGCGAACCCGGGCGTCATGTCCGGTAAACCGCCAGATCTCGTTGCCCTGGTCGTCGAGCTTTCGCACCGCTCCCTGAAGGGTGGCGGAATAGAGGTAGCCGTCGGCGTCGACCTCGAGGCCGTCGACGTTGCTTCCATGAGCGGTGGAAGTCCACACCTCCTGTCCGGCGCTGCTGATCTTGCGCACCGTATCGTCATAGGAGGCGCTGAAGACGTTGCCGTCGATGTCGACGACGACGTTGAGCACGTCGTCATCGTGCTCCTCGAAGACCCAGACCTCGTCGCCGTCGGGATCGATCTTGCGCACCGTCGTATCCCAGCCCCCGCTGTAGACGTAGCCCTGGGCGTCGACGGCCACGTCCTGCACAGCCGCCGTATGTCCGTTGAAGATCCAGACCTCGTCGCCGTCGGGATCGATCTTGCGCACCGTGCCGTCGTGCGAGGCGGTGTAGACGTAGCCGTCGGGATCGACGGCGACCCCGTTGATCCGCGAGCTATGTCCCTCGAAGACCCAGAAGGGATAGCCCATGGGTCCGATGGATCGAAGTCGGTCGTCGGCGCCCCCGCTAAAGAGGGTGGGCACCGAGCAGTGGCCCTCGTTGCATACGGTCCCTTCTTCGCAAGCCAGACCGCATTCGCCGCAGTTTTCCTCGTCCCATTGCAGGTCGAAGCAGGCCCCCGTGTCTTCGTCGCCGCATAGGGTCATCGACTCGTCGGCACAGTCGATATTGCATTCGCCATAGACGCAGGAGGCCTCGGCTCCGATCGCGCCGGTTGTGCAGCGGTTGCTGCATTCGCCGCAATTGTCGAGATCGATGTCGGTGTCGACGCATTCCGTGCCGCATCGGGTCAGGTTTTCGAAACAGATGCAATCTCTATTGCTGCAATACTCATTGTCGTCGCACGCGTTTCCGCAGCCTCCGCAGTGATCGTCGGAGCTGCGGGTATCGACGCACAACTCGAAGTCAGCACACAGGATCTTGTCGTCGGCGACACAGTCCACCACGCATTGCCGCTCGGAGTTACAGGAAGCCTCCGCTCCCTCGACTTCGGTGCTGCAATCACTATCGGTCGTGCATTCCGGATCCTCGGGGGTAATTCCGGAGTGTGGGTCGCTCAGCGAGCAGGCGGCGACCACCATCAGCCCCACGATGACGATCCATGCGGTGATGAACCGCACATCCACGACCTTTCCGTCACTCACAGCGGCCTCGTCACAATCGGTTTGTCCATATGCCGACACTTCTCGAAAACCGTACCATGTGCAGTTTGTTTGAGGCAAATATTGGGTGCACTGCGGGTGCGATCGATTTCCATCGGTATTAGTTCCCTGGCCCGGTCCCTGGCCCTCGCCCAGGCCCGTCCTTTGCTGTTGTCTTTTCCGGGTTTTCCTCCTCCCTCCGGGGGGAAATGGTTGCCCAAACGTGATTTGCCGTCGCGAAGCAACATCGGGCCGGGGCCGGGGACCGGGCCGGGGCCTCAACGTTGCCCAGATCTTCGCAGGGCCATCAAGTAGCCCTGGTGCCGCTGGCGTAACTTGCGAAAACCTTTC